>NZ_JANIID010000024.1:0-138358 GCF_024519335.1 Streptomyces telluris | reverse complement strand
CCGCCACCCGCCCCCCCCCCCCTCTCCTCCACTCTTCCCCTCCCCCCCGCTCTTCCGACCTGCCCCCCCCCCCGTCCCCGAAGCCCGCCACGACCAAATCCTCGGCGACGACGTCGTCGTCGCCTCCCACCGCCAGACCCGCACCTTCCTCCCACCCACGGAAGCGTGCCCCCTGTGCCCCTCAAGTCCCGGGCGCCCCACGGAAATCCCCGCCTCCGACTACGAAGTCGCCGTCTTCGAGAACCGCTTCCCGTCGCTCGCGGGGGCCGCGGGCCGGTGCGAAGTCGTCTGCTTCACCCCCGACCACCACGCCTCCTTCGCCGGCCTCACCGACGCCCGCGCGGCCCTCGTCCTCGCCGTCTGGACCGACCGCACCGCCGAGCTGGCCGCGCTCCCCTCCGTGCGGCAGGTGTTCTGCTTCGAGAACCGCGGCGAGGAGATCGGCGTCACCCTCGGCCACCCGCACGGCCAGATCTACGCGTACCCGTTCGTCACCCCGCGCACGGAGCGCATGCTCGCCTCCGCCGCCGCGCACGCGGCCACGCATACGGCCCGCACGGCCGGCGGCCGGCGCAACCTCTTCGACGACGTCGTGGCCTCCGAGCACGAGGACGGCCGCCGCATCGTCCTCGCCACGGACCACTGGACGGCCTTCGTCCCGTACGCCGCGCACTGGCCGTACGAGGTGCACCTGTACCCCCGCCGCCGCGTGCCCGACCTGCTCGCGCTCGGTGACGCGGCGCGCACAGAGTTCCCACAGGTCTACCTGGAACTGTTGCGCCGGTTCGACCGGATCTTCGACGGGCGGGAAGGCGGGGACGGGCACGGCACGGGCGCGCCGCGCCCGGCGCCCACCCCGTACGTCTCCGCCTGGCACCAGGCGCCGTTCCAGGACCCCCGCAGGAGTGAATTCGCGCTCCACCTCGAGCTCTTCACCGTCCGCCGGGCTCCCGGCAAGCTGAAGTTCCTCGCGGGTTCCGAATCCGGCATGAACGTGTTCATCAACGATGTGCCGCCCGAGGCCGCGGCGGAGCGACTGCGAGAGGTAGCGAGCGAATGAGCGAGAGCAGCAGGAAGTGCCTGGTCACGGGCGGCGCGGGCTACGTCGGCAGCGTCGTGGCGGCGCATCTGCTGGCCGCCGGGCACACCGTGACCGTCCTCGACGACCTCTCGACCGGGCACCGGGCCGCCGTCCCGGAGGGCGCCGCCTTCGTCGAGGGCCGGGTGCAGGACGCGGGCCGGTGGCTCGACAGCTCCTACGACGCCGTGCTGCACTTCGCGGCGTTCTCGCAGGTCGGCCAGTCCGTGGCCGACCCCGAGCCGTACTGGCGCAACAACGTCGGCGGCACCGCGGACCTGCTCGCCGCCATGCGCGACGCGGGCGTGCGCACCCTGGTCTTCTCGTCCACCGCCGCCACCTACGGCGAACCGGTCGGCGTCCCCGTCACCGAGGACGCCCCCACCGCCCCCACCAACCCCTACGGCGCCACCAAGCTCGCCGTGGACCACATGATCGGCGGCGAGTGCGCCGCCCACGGCCTGGCCGCCGTCTCCCTGCGCTACTTCAACGTGGCGGGCGCGTACGGGCCCTACGGCGAGCGGCACGCCCCCGAGACCCACCTCATCCCGCTCGTCCTCCAGGTGGCCCGCGGCGAGCGCGAGGCGATCGCCGTCTACGGCGACGACTACCCGACCCCGGACGGCACGTGCGTCCGCGACTACATCCACGTCGCCGACCTCGCCGAGGCCCACCTGCGCGCCCTCTCCGCCGCCCGCGACGGCGAACACCTCATCTGCAACCTGGGCAACGGCAACGGCTTCTCCGTCCACGAGGTGATCGAGACCGTCCGCAAGGTCACCGGGCACCCCGTCCCGCAGATCGCCGCCCCCCGCCGCGCGGGCGACCCGGCCGTCCTCGTGGCCTCCGCCGAGCGCGCCCGCGAGACCCTCGGCTGGACCCCGCGCCGCCCGGACCTGGCCGGAATCGTCGCCGACGCCTGGGAGTTCGCGCGCCGCGGGCCGGAGCAGTGACCACCGCGGCCGAAGGCTTCGAGCGCGCCTACGGCTACGCCCCCGGGGGCGTCTGGGCCGCGCCCGGCCGGGTCAACCTCATCGGCGAGTACACCGACGTCAACGAGGGCCACGTCCTGCCCGTCGCCCTCCCGCAGTGCACCCGGGTCGCCGCGGCCACCCGTACGGACGGCGTGCTGCGGCTGCGCTCGCGCGAGGCGGCGGGCGCGGCCGAGCTGTCCCTCGCGGAGCTCGCCCCCGGCCGGGTGGAGGGCTGGGCGGCCTATCCGGCGGGCGTCGCCTGGGCGTTGCGCGAGGCGGGCCTGCCGGTGGGCGGCGCCGACGTGTACGTCGAGAGCGACGTGCCCGCGGGCGCGGGCCTGTCCTCCTCCGCCGCCCTGGAGGTCGCCACGGCCCTGGCGCTCACCGAGCTGCACGGCGCCACCTGCGACCGCCCCGCCCTCGCCCGGCTCGCGCAGCGCGCCGAGAACGCCTTCGTGGGCGTCCCCTGCGGGCTCATGGACCAGGCGGCGTCCGCCTGCTGCACCGCCGGCCACGCCCTGCACCTGGACACCCGCCACCTGGCGCTGCGCCAGGTGCCCTTCGACCTGGCCGCGCACGGGCTGCGGCTGCTCGTCGTCGACACCCGCGTCCGGCACGCCCTGGCCGACGGCGCGTACGCGGCGCGGCGCGCGGGCTGCGAGGCGGGGGCCCGGGCGCTGGGCGTACGGGCCCTGCGGGACGTGCCGTACGGACAACTGGGCGCGGCGCTGGACGGGCTCGCCGACGCGGGCGTACGGCGGCTCGTGCGGCACGTGGTGACCGAAGGGGAGCGCGTCCGGCGGGTCGCCGAGCTCCTCGGCGCGGGCGAGCCGCGCGCCGCCGGGCCCCTGCTGACCGCCGGGCACGCCTCCCTGCGCGACGACTTCGCGGTCTCCTGCCCGGAGCTGGATCTGGCCGTCGCGGTCGCGAACGAAGCGGGCGCGCTCGGCGCGCGGATGACCGGCGCGGGGTTCGGCGGCTCGGCGCTGGCGCTCGTGGAGGAGGGGGCCGCGGAGGCGGTCGGCGGGGCCGTCACGGCCGCCTTCGCGGCGGCCGGGCACCGTCCGCCGCGGGTCTTCGCAGCGGTGGCGGGCGGCGGTGCGCGGCGGGTGTACCGAGGTGGGGAGCGGACCGGAGCGACGGGAGCGCCGCGGACCCCTCCCTGATCGTGCAGTCGGGCATGGTCAACTTCGCGTCGTTCCATGTCGTTCACTGCCTCAATACTGAACAGAAAGCTCACCATAAACAGGCGGGTCGAGCAGTTTTGCCAATCGGCTTCCGTTGCGGGACCCCCGCCGTACGCTGATGCACAGCGTCGGTGGGGGCCGACGCTGATCAGGGGGCGAGACAGGCAGGTACGACGCCCGGGGCGGGGTGTAAGTCATCAGTGCGGCGGCGGCCGTGCGGCGTGTGGCGGCCCCGGACCGGGCGCCGTACCCGCACTGGCCGCCGCCCGGAATATGGGGGTGGCAGTGGCACGTATTCGGGTACTGGTGGTCGACGACCACCGCATCTTCGCCGAGTCGCTCGCCGCCGCCCTCGCGGCCGAGCAGGACGTGGAGGTCTCCGCGGCCGGCAGCGGGCCGGCGGCGCTGCGCGCGCTGGAGCGGGCGGCAGCGGAGGGGCGTCGCTTCGACGTGCTCCTCATCGACGCCGATCTCGGCACGGTCGCCCAGGACGGCGGCGTGCCCGGGCAGCTCAGGGGCCAGGCCCACGGCTCCGTGCACGAGGGCGGCGGGCCGGGGGAGGGTGCGGTCGACGGCATCTCCCTCGTGGCCGGAGTGCGCAGTGCGCACCCCGCGGTGCGCACGGTGGTGCTCGCCGAGCGGGACGACCCCAGAAGGGCCGCGGCGGCCCTGCAGGCGGGCGCCGGCGGCTGGGTGGCCAAGGACTGCTCGCTCTCGCGGCTGCTGGCCGTCATCCGCGGCGTCCTGCGCGACGAGACGCACCTGCCGCCCGCCCTGCTGACGGGCGTGCTGCGCGAGCTCACGGCCGCCCGCAAGCACCGTACGGAGAGCGAGCGGCTGGTGGAGTCCCTCACGCCGCGCGAGCGCGAAGTGCTGCGCTGCATGGTGGCCGGGCTCGGCCGCAAGGCCGTCGCCGAGCGGCTCTACCTCTCCCCGCACACCGTCCGCACCCACATGCAGAACGTCCTGGGCAAGCTCGGCGTGCACTCCACGCTCGCGGCGGTCGCGCTGGCGCGGCGCGCCGGTGTGGGGCCGGTGGACCTAACCGGGAGTGTTGTCGAACGGGGCGGTCAGCTGGCGTAGCAGATCGGCCAGCTCACGGCGCTGGGTACGGGACAGTTCGACGAGGATGGCGCGCTCCTGCTCCAGGAGCCCGGCCAGCGCCTCGTCGGCGCGGTCCCGGCCCTCGTCGGTGAGGCGCACGAGCACGCCGCGGCGGTCGCTCGGGTCGGGCTCGCGCTGGACGAGGCCCTTCTTCGCGAGCCGGTCGATCCGGTTGGTCATCGTGCCGGAGGTGACCAGCGTCTGGGTCAGCAGCTGGCCGGGCGAGAGCTGGTACGGGGCCCCGGCGCGGCGCAGCGCCGTCAGGACGTCGAACTCCCAGGGCTCCAGCTCGTGCTCGGCGAAGGCCAGGCGGCGGGCCCGGTCGAGGTGGCGCGCGAGCCTGCTCACGCGACTGAGTACCTCGAGTGGCTCCACGTCGAGGTCAGGGCGCTCGCGGCGCCATGCTGAAACCAGCCGATCGACCTCGTCCTCCATGCTGATCAGTGTAGAGGGTCTGTCGACATGAAGTCTCTTGATGTCGAGTCTCTTGACGTCGAGACATTTGGGGCGCGATGCTGGAGGCATGACGACGACCACTGCCACGCCCGTCTGGGACCCCGAGCAGTACCTGCGTCACTCCGGCCCCCGGTCCCGGCCCTTCCACGACCTCCTCGCCCGCGTCCCGCTCCGCGATCCCGCCCGGATCGTGGACCTCGGCTGCGGCCCGGGCAACGTCACGGCCCTGCTCGCCGAACGGTGGCCGGGCGCCCGGATCACGGGGCTGGACAACTCGGAGGCGATGCTGCGGCAGGCGCGGGCCGGGGTGCCGGGCGTGGCCTTCGCCCACGCGGACCTGAGGGAGTGGGCGCCGGAGGAGACGTACGACCTGATCGTCTCCAGCGCGACGTTCCAGTGGGTGCGGGGGCACGCGGAGCTGTTCCCGCGGTGGGTGGAGGGGCTCGCGCCCGGCGGGGTCTTCGCCTTCACCGTGCCGGGGAACTTCGACGCCCCGAGCCACGTGCTCCTGCACGGGCTCTGCGAGAGCGCGGCCTGGCGGAGCCGGCTGGGCGGGCTCCAGCGGCCCGGGTACGTGCTCACGCCCGCGGAGTACCTGGAACGGCTCGCCGGCCCGGGCCTGGCGGTGGACGCCTGGGAGACGACGTACGTCCACGCTCTCCCCGGCGAGGACGCCGTCCTCGACTGGACGAAGGGCACGACCCTCAGGCCCGTCCTGACGGCACTCGCGGACGACCCGGAGGCGACGACCCGCTTCCTGTCGGAATACGCGGCGCTCCTCCGCGAGGCGTACCCCCGGGGCCCCCACGGCACGCTCTTCCCGTTCCGCCGCGTCTTCGCCGTGGCCCGCCACGCTTGACCTGCGGCCTGCCCGGTCCGTCTGAGCCTGCGCGGCGAGCGCGCCGTGAAGGGCCCGGCCCTTCAATCCCGCCGCGACGGCGATCGGCCACGGAGAACGTGTCCGGCGGTGCCGGGCCCGTCTGGGGCTGTACGGCACCGCCGGGATCCGTCGTCGTGGTTGCGCGCCGCGGCGGCGGTTTCGGCCTGCCCGGGTCTGGCTGAGCCTGCGAGGCGAGCGCGTCGTGAAGGGCCCGGCCCTTCATTCCCGCCGCGACGGCGATCGGCTCCCGCGAACGTGTCCGGCGGTGCCGGGCCCGCCTGGGGGTGTACGGCACCGCCGGAATCCGTCGTCGTGGTTGCGCGCCGCGGCGGCGGTTTCCAGGATGCGTGGGCATCCTGGACCTGCATGCCGCTGCCGTGGCGGGGTTCAAGGGGGCTCGCCCCTTGAACCCGGGGCGACGGGGGCCCCGCCCCCGTTTCGGGGTCTCAGGCGCGCCTGTGCCCAACAAGGCGCGGCTTCGGCTCCAGGCCGTCCAGGCCGTGCCACGCCAGATTCACCAGATGCGCCGCCACCTCCGCCTTCTTCGGCTTGCGGACGTCCAGCCACCACTGGCCCGTGAGGGCGACCATGCCGACGAGGGCCTGGGCGTACAGGGGGGCGAGTTTCGCGTCGAAGCCGCGGGCCTTGAATTCCAGGCCGAGGATGTCCTCGACCTGGGTGGCGATGTCGCTGATCAGCGAGGCGAAGGTGCCGGTGGACTGGGCCACCGGAGAGTCGCGGACGAGGATGCGGAAGCCGTCCGTGTACGTCTCGATGTAGTCGAGGAGGGCGAACGCGGCCTGTTCCAGCAGCTCCCGCGGGTGGCCCGCGGTGAGGGCGCCGGTGACCATGTCCAGCAGCTGCCGCATCTCGCGGTCGACGACCACCGCGTACAGCCCTTCCTTGCCGCCGAAGTGCTCGTAGACGACGGGCTTGGAGACCCCGGCCTTGGCCGCGATCTCCTCAACGGACGTGCCCTCGAAGCCCCGCTCGGCGAAGAGTGTGCGACCGATGTCCAGCAGCTGCTCGCGGCGCTCCGCGCCGGTCATCCGCACCCGCCGGGTGCGCCGGGGCCCCGCAGCCTGGGCCCGGTCCTTGTTACTGGTGGTATTGCTGTCGATCGCCACGCTGTCAATCATGCCGCCTGAGCGGCACTCTCCTTCCGCCGGGAGTCCAAGCGGTCCGCCTTCGGCCACCGCACGTCGTACGCCCAGCCTGCCTGCTCGAACCAGCGGATGAGGCGGGCGCTGGAGTCCAGCTGCCCCTTCAGCACGCCGTGCCGGGCGGAGGTCGGGTCCGCGTGGTGCAGGTTGTGCCAGGACTCACCACAGGAGAGGATCGCCAGCCACCACACGTTGCCCGAGCGGTCGCGGGATTTGAACGGCCGCTTGCCCACGGCGTGGCAGATGGAGTTGATGGACCACGTCACATGGTGCAGCAGGGCCACCCGTACCAGCGAACCCCAGAAGAACGCCGTGGCGGCACCCTGCCAGGACCAGGTGGCCAGGCCGCCGACGAGCGGCGGGATCAGCAGGGACACCGACGTCCACAGCACGAACTGGCGGGAGACCGCCCGGATGTCCGGGTCCTTGATCAGATCGGGGGCGTACTTGTGCTGGGGGGTCTGCTCCTCGTCGAACATCCAGCCGACGTGGGCCCACCAGAGCCCCTTCATCAGGGCCGGCACCGTCTCGCCGTAGCGCCAGGGGGAGTGCGGGTCGCCCTCGGCGTCGGAGAACCGGTGGTGCCTGCGGTGATCGGCGACCCAGCGGACCAGCGGGCCCTCCACCGCCATCGACCCCATGATCGCCAGGGCGATCCGCAACGGCCGCTTGGCCTTGAAGGAGCCGTGCGTGAAATAGCGGTGGAAGCCGATGGTGATGCCGTGGCAGCCGATGTAGTACATGGCCACCATCAGGCCCAGGTCGAGCCAGCTCACGCCCCAGCCCCAGGCCAGCGGGATCGCCGCGACGAGGGCGAGGAACGGCACGGTGATGAACAGCAGCAGGGCGATCTGCTCGACGGAACGCTTGCTGTCGCCACCGAGCGTGGCGGACTGGAGCGGGGCTCCCTGGGCCTTCGGCGCGTCTTCGATCACGTCGGGGCTTGCAGTCATGGGTTCCCTCATGGGGGTCGGGGCATGGCTACGGTTCCGTAACCTACGGCTTCGTAAGTATGGCAGGGCGGGAGCGCGGAGCAAGAGGGCTGTGGACAACCGCGCGTCGGAGGGCGACCTATGCTGGTGGGCGTCGGACAGCGCGGTCCGCAAACCCTCCAGACGTGCCGGAAACTCTGCAAGGAGCAGCACCTGTGAGCAGTGCCGACAACACCAACGCCGCCCTGCGCGCCGACATCCGCCGCCTCGGCGATCTCCTCGGCGAGACCCTGGTCCGTCAGGAGGGTGAAGAGCTCCTCGACCTGGTGGAGCGCGTCCGCGCCCTGACCCGCACCGACGGGGAGGCCGCCGCCGAGCTGCTCGGCGCCACCGACCTGGAGACCGCGGCCAAGCTCGTCCGGGCCTTCTCGACCTACTTCCACCTGGCGAACGTCACCGAGCAGGTGCACCGCGGGCGCGAGCTGGCCGCCAAGCGGGCCGCCGAGGGCTCGATCCTCGCCCGCACCGCGGACCAGCTGAAGGAGGCCGACCCCGAGCACGTCCGGGAGACCGTCGAGCACCTCGGGGTGCGCCCCGTCTTCACCGCGCACCCCACCGAGGCCGCCCGCCGCAGCGTCCTCAACAAGCTCCGCCGCATCGCCGAGCTCCTCGACGCCCTGGACTCCCGCTCCGCGGGCGCCACCGGCGACCGGCGCCGCACCGACCTGCGCCTGGCCGAGAACATCGACCTGCTCTGGCAGACCGACGAGCTGCGCGTGGCCCGCCCCGAGCCCACGGACGAGGCCCGCAACGCGATCTACTACCTGGACGAGCTGCACGCCAACGCCGTCGGCGACGTCCTGGAGGACCTGGCCGCCGAGCTGGACCGGGTGGGCGTCGCCCTGCCCGCCACCACCCGCCCGCTGACCTTCGGCACCTGGATCGGCGGCGACCGCGACGGCAACCCCAACGTCACCCCCCAGGTCACCTGGGACGTGCTGATCCTGCAGCACGAGCACGGCATCACCGACGCCCTGGAGCTCGTCGACGTCCTGCGCGGCGCCCTGTCGAACTCCATCCGCAACAGCGGCGCCACCGAGGAGCTCCTCGCCTCCCTCCAGCGCGACCTCGAACTGCTGCCGGAGATCAGCCCCCGCTACAAGCGCCTCAACGCCGAGGAGCCCTACCGGCTCAAGGCGACGTGCATCCGCCAGAAGCTCGTCAACACCCGCGAGCGCCTGGCCCGCAACACCCCGCACGAGGAGGGCCGCGACTACCTCGGCACCACCGAGCTCCTCGCCGACCTGCAGATCATCCAGGACTCCCTGCGCGCCCACCGCGGCCGCCTGATCGCCGACGGCCGCCTGGAGCGCGCCCTGCGCACCCTGGCCGCCTTCGGCCTGCACCTGGCCACCATGGACGTCCGCGAGCACGCCGACGCCCACCACCACGCCCTCGGCCAGCTCTTCGACCGCCTCGGCGAGGAGTCCTGGCGCTACGCGGACATGCCGCGCGACTACCGCCGCAAGCTCCTCGCCAAGGAGCTGCGCTCGCGCCGCCCGCTGGCCCCCAGCCCCGCGCCCCTCGACGCGGCCGGCGCCAAGACCCTCGGCGTCTTCGGCACGATCAGCGAGGCGCTGGAGAAGTTCGGCCCCGAGGTCGTCGAGTCGTACATCATCTCCATGTGCCAGGGCGCCGACGACGTCTTCGCCGCCGCGGTCCTGGCCCGCGAGGCCGGCCTGATCGACCTGCACGCAGGCTGGGCGAAGATCGGCATCGTGCCGCTCCTGGAGACCACGGACGAGCTCAAGGAAGCCGACCGCATCCTCGACGACATGCTCGCCGACCCCTCCTACCGGCGCCTGGTCGCCCTCCGCGGGGACGTCCAGGAGGTCATGCTCGGCTACTCCGACTCCTCCAAGTTCGGCGGCATCACCACCTCCCAGTGGGAGATCCACCGTGCCCAGCGCCGCCTGCGCGACGTCGCCCACCGCTACGGCGTGCGCCTGCGCCTCTTCCACGGCCGGGGCGGCACCGTCGGCCGCGGCGGCGGCCCCACCCACGACGCGATCCTCGCCCAGCCCTGGGGCACCCTGGAGGGCGAGATCAAGGTGACCGAGCAGGGCGAGGTCATCTCCGACAAGTACCTGCTGCCGGCCCTCGCCCGGGAGAACCTGGAGCTGACGGTCGCCGCGACGCTGCAGGCCTCCGCCCTGCACACCGCGCCCCGCCAGTCCGACGAGGCCCTCGCCCGCTGGGACGCGGCCATGGACACCGTCTCCGACGCCGCCCACGACGCCTACCGCCGCCTCGTCGAGGACCCGGACCTGCCGGCGTACTTCTTCGCCTCCACCCCCGTCGACCAGCTCGCCGAGCTCCACCTCGGCTCGCGCCCCTCGCGCCGCCCCGACTCCGGCGCTGGCCTGGACGGCCTGCGGGCCATCCCGTGGGTCTTCGGCTGGACCCAGTCCCGGCAGATCGTGCCCGGCTGGTTCGGCGTCGGCTCCGGCCTCAAGGCCGCCCGCGAGGCCGGCCTGGACACCGTCCTGGACGAGATGCACGAGCACTGGCACTTCTTCCAGAACTTCCTGTCCAACGTCGAGATGACGCTCGCCAAGACCGACCTGCGCATCGCGCAGCACTACGTCGACACCCTCGTGCCCGACGAGCTCAAGCACGTCTTCGACGCCATCAAGGCCGAGCACGAGCTCACCGTCCAGGAGGTCCTGCGCATCACGGGCGAGGCCGAGCTGCTCGACGCGAGCCCCGTCCTGCGCCAGACCTTCCACATCCGCGACGCCTACCTGGACCCGATCTCCTACCTCCAGGTCACGCTGCTGCACCGTCAGCGCCGGGCCGCCGAGCGCGGCGAGCCCGCCGACCCGCTGCTGGCGCGCGCGCTCCTGCTCACCGTCAACGGCGTGGCCGCGGGTCTGCGCAACACCGGCTGACCGCGGACCGAAAAACGACGGAGCGGGGCGCCCCTTCATGCCGGAAGGGGCGCCCCGCCGCCGTACGGGCCGGGTGCGCGGGACGGGCGGCGGCTCAGCCGCGCACGCCCACGAAGAAGCCCGGCCCCGTCCCCTCGGACTCCACGTACTCCGCCTTCACCCCGGCCCGGGAGAAGGCCTGCTCGTACTGCTCGCGGGTGAACAGCGTCAGCATGTCGACCTCGCTGCGGTGCTCCACACCGCGGGCGTCCGCCAGGACGTAGTGGAGCTCCATGCGCACCATGTCGCCCTGCCGGGTGGAGTGCGAGACGCGGGTGATGGTGCGGCCGTCACGGGTGAGTGCGTGGCCGGCCACGTACCCGTCCAGGAACGTCTCCGGGAACCACCACGGCTCCACCAGGACGACGCCGCCGGGCACCACCGCGGCCGCCAGCGTCGCGACGGCCCGGTCCAGGTCCGCGGCCGAGCGCATGTACGCGATCGAGCTGAACATGCAGACCGCGGCGTCGAAGCTGCGCTCCGGCCGGAACGAACGCATGTCCCCGACGTGCAGCGGAACGCCCGGCAGGCGCCGCGCCGCCGTCGCCAGCATCGGCTCCGCCAGGTCCACGCCCTCCACGTGCGCGAACAGCTCCGAGAACGCCTGCAGGTGGATGCCCGTGCCGCAGGCCACGTCCAGCAGGGCGGCGGCGTCCGGCCGGTGCGCCCGGATCAGCCGGGTCACCTGGCCGGCCTCCGACCGGTAGTCCTTCTTGTCCTCGTACAGCAGGTCGTACATCTCCGCGGCACGGTCGTTCTCGTACATGGGGTCCCCCCGGCTCCGTGACAACAACGACCACCCAGCCTGGCGGGCCCGCCTAGGGGCGCGCTCGACCGGCGCTCGTGTCAGCCGGCCGCGGCCGGCTGCTCGTCCTTCCCGCCGGCCCCGGCGCCCTGCGGCTCCTTCTCCTTCTTCTTCTCCTTCAGGAGGAGGGCCACCAGGAGCGCGGCGAGCATCACGCAGCCCGCCGTGATGTAGACCGTGTTCACCGCATCGGCCATGCCCTCCAGGACCGGGCGCGCCAGCCGCTCGTCGGCGTTCGCCAGCCAGGAGGAGTCGTCGAGGTCGATGCCCCGGCCGCCGTGCTGCGCGGCCTCCAGCACCTGGGCGTTGGCCGGGTCGGCGAGCACCTGCGGATCGCTCTGCGCCGCCTGGAATCCGGCGTCCCCGGCCGCACCGCGGAACGCGTCGGAGATCTTGTCGCCCACCACCGAGAACATGATCGACAGGAAGATCGCCACACCCGCCGTGGCGCCGATCTCCCGGAAGAACATGTACGCGGCGCTGGCCACGCCCATCTCCTCCTTGCGCGCCCCGTTCTGCAGCGTGATCAGCGTGACCGGGAAGCAGATGCCGATGCCCAGGCCCATGACCGTCGTGATCGCCACCAGCACCCACACCGCCGTGTCCGGTCCGACGAAGCCGCACATGAACAGCGACGCCGTCACCAGGGACAGGCCCAGCAGCAGGAACGCCTTGAACCGCCCGCTGCGGTTGATCACCGGCCCGAGGGTGCGGCTCGCGATGATCGTGCCCGCGGTCTGCGGCAGCAGCATCAGCGACGCGGCCGTCGGCGACATCCCCTTGACCATCTGCAGGTACAGCGGCAGGAAGATCAGCGACCCGAAGACGCCCAGTCCGACGATGATGTTCACCGAATTGATCACCGAGAAGGTCCGGGTGCGGAACAGCCGCATCGGGATGATCGCCGCGTCGCCCATCGCCGACTCCACCCGTACGAACAGCACCAGGCCGATCAGCCCCAGTGCGAACATCGCGAGCGACAGCGGCGTTCCCCAGCCCCACTCGCGGCCCTGCTCCGCCACCACCAGCAGCGGCACCAGGCACAGCGTGAGGGCGAACGCGCCCCAGTAGTCCACCTTCTGGGCGGTGCGCACCCGCGGCATGGTGAACTTCGTCGCGACGACGATCAGCGCCAGCACGCCGATCGGCAGGTTCACCAGGAACACCCAGCGCCAGCCGGCGATGCCCGCTATCTCCCCCATGCCGGCGAAGAAGCCGCCCAGCAGCGGACCGGTCACCCCGGCCAGGCCGAACACCAGCGAGAACCAGCCCTGGTAGCGGCTGCGCCGCTCGGGCGTCATCATGTCGCCCATCATCGCGAACGCCATGGTCATCACGCCGCCCGCGCCGATGCCCTGGACCGCCCGGAAGGCCGCCAGCTGGTACATCGACTGCGCCATGCCACACAGCAGCGAACCCGCCAGGAAGACGACGATCGACATCACGTAGATCCGCTTGCGCCCGTAGATGTCGGAGAACTTCCCGAGCAGCGGCGTCGTGATCGTCGACGTCACCAGATAGGCCGTGGTCGCCCACGCCTGGATCGTCTGGCCGTGCAGCTCGTCGGCGATCGTCCGCATCGCCGAGGCGATGATCATGAGGTCGAGCGCGCCCAGGAAGAGCCCCAGCATCAGCCCGAACAGCACGGTCATGATGGCTTTGTGCGTGAGGCCGTCCCCCTCGCCCTCCTCGCCCTGGGAGCTCGCGGCGGCCGGCTGCGCGGTATTCGTCATGGCCTCACACCTGTTGTGGTAGTTGGTCGTTGGCGGTGTTCGCCGGTCGTGCGGCGGTTTTTGCCCATGCTTGAACCTCAAGGCGGCTTGAGGTCAAGAGCAGCCGGGCGAGGGTGTCAGGACGGATCTCAGGACGGGTCTCAGGACGGGTCTCAGGCCTTCGCGGCCAGCTCCTCCAGCAGCCCGACGACCTCGGACGGCGCCGGCATCGCCAGCGCCTCCTCGCGCAGCCGCGCCGCGGCCCGCCGGTACGCCGGATCGCCGAGCACCTCGCCGATCGCGGCCGCGATGGTCTCCGCGCCGTCGTCCTCGGCGCGGATCAGCTTCGCCGCGCCCAGCTCCTCCAGCCGGGCCGGGTACTCCAGGCCGCCGATGTGGGTCAGCAGGATCTGCGGCACGCCGTGGGCCATGCCCGTGAGCGTCGTGCTGCCGCCCGCGTGGTGCACCATCACGTCGCAGGACGGCCCGGCCACGTCGAGCGGGATCCAGCCCGCGTGCGCCCCCGCCGGCAGCGGCCGCAGCTTGCCCGCCACCTCCTCCGGCGCCGCGATCAGCAGGTCGACGTCCAGCGGGGCGACCTCGCGCACCAGGCCCTGAAGGATGTCGAAGTCCTGCTCGGGCGTCACCCGGCTGCCCGCGCTCACCAGGACGCGCGGCCGGCCGTCGCGCCGGTGCATCCACGGCTCGACGGTCCGCTGGGAGGTGTACGGGACGTGGCGCACCGGCAGCGCCGGCGGGGCGTGCACGGGGCGCACGGACGGCGGGCAGGAGGAGAGCGTGAGGTCCGGGGCGGGCAGGGCGGTCAGGCCCGCCCGCTCCAGCTCGCCGCCGAGCTCGATCGTGGCCGCCAGGGTGACGACCAGGGGTTCGCCCATCTCGGTGCCGAAGCGGACGTAGGGCACGCGCGCGTACTGCGCGACGAGCGGCGCCGCGTACGCCAGCACCCCGCCCACCACGAGGTCCGGGCGCCAGCCGTCCGCCAGCTCGCGGAGCCTGCCCAGGCAGTCCGCGGCGAAGCGGCCGAACATGCGGCCGATGGAGATCAGGGAGTCCAGGCCCGTCCCGGAGACCGGCGCGGTGTTGCCCAGCGGGGGGATGCGGAAGTCGGCCACGGTTTTGGGGGTGACCGCGAAGGCGGGCAGTCCGGCGTCCAGGATCAGCGGGACGACGGGCTCGCAGCCGGTCATGAAGACCTCATGACCGGCGTTACGGGCCGCCTGTGCGAGCGGGACGAGGGGAAAGAGCGTCCCCGCCCCGTTGCCGCCCACAAACAGAATCTTCATGGGCCCGACTGTCGGGTGCGGGCGTCGAGCCGCGCTCGACGACGCCTCGACCGGGCCGGTGGGGGGTGTGTGCCGCGGGCGTCGTCCGTCAGCCCAGCCGGGCGAGGGCCGCGACGAACGCCTCCGGCGTGTCCGCGCTCAGATCCGGGCGCGGCAGGGCGTACAGGCCCAGCCCCTCCAGCTGCGGCGTCAGCTCGGCGGCGGCCGCGAGGGCCACGGCGAGCGGCTCGCCCGGGGCGCCGGTGAACTCCACGCAGGGCACCTTCGCGTGCGCCGCCACCAGCGGGCCGGCGAAGGCCGAAGGCACGCCGGCCACCGCGTCGGGCCGCCGGCGGTCGGCGAGGCCGGGCAGGCCCTCCAGGCACCACGCGGCGAACCGCCCCAGGCAGCGGCCGCGCAGCACCCGGCGCTCGTGCGGGTCCCCGGGTACGGGGAAGGGGTTGCCGGCGGTGTCCAGGAACGCCTCCGCCGGCGTCCGCGCCGTCACGGCCGCCGTGGCGATCCCGGCGGCGGCCGCCGCTTCCGCCGCCCCGCTCAGGTCCGTGTCCCCGGCGAGGACGACTTCGTGCCCGGCCGCGCGGGCGGCCCGCGCCGCGGCGACGAGCGGGAGAGCCGCCTCCGGCGCGTCCCCGGCTACGAAAAGGATCCTCATGGCGGCCATTCTCACGAGCCGTCATGGAGCGTCACTCGACGCGGCGTCGAGGCGGGGCGGAGGGACAGCCGGAGCCCGGGGCAGGGCCGGGGCCGCCCGCGCCCGGCCTCAGATGTTGTACGTGTTCTGCGCCCGCTCCAGGCCGTCCACGATCAGCGCCTCCACGGCGTCCGCCGCCCGGTCCACCTGGTAGTCGAGCTCCTTGCGCTCGGTGGACGAGAAGTCCTTGAGCACGAAGTCCGCCACCTGCATCCGGCCGGGCGGCCGGCCGATGCCGAACCGCACCCGGCAGTAGTCCGGGCCCAGGGCCTTGGTGATCGACTTCAGGCCGTTGTGGCCGTTGTCGCCGCCGCCGAGCTTCAGCCGCAGCGTCCCGTAGTCGATGTCCAGCTCGTCGTGGACGGCGATCACCCGTTCGGCGGGCACCTTGTAGAAGTCGCGCAGCGCGGCCGTCGGCCCGCCGGACAGATTCATGAACGACATGGGCTTCGCGACCACGACCCGGCGGCTGGAGAGCCCGGGCGCGCCGAGCCGGCCCTCGACCACCTGCGCCCGCGCCTTGTGCGCCTTGAACTTCGCGCCCATGCGCTCCGCGAGCAGGTCCGCGACCATGAACCCCACGTTGTGGCGGTTGCCCGCGTACTCCGGCCCGGGGTTGCCCAGGCCCACGATCAGCCAGGGGCTGGAGTCGTCCGTCATCTGCATGTCTCCTTCATAGCCAACCGCTCAAAGCCGACCGCCGCCCCACTCCGGTGGAGCGGGACGGCGGTCGAAAGAAAAGCCGGGAGGGGCGAGGATCAGGCCTCGGCGCCCTCGGCCGGGGCGGCCTCGGTGGAACCGGCGACGACGTGCAGGACGACGGCGTCGGCGTCGACGGCCAGGGCGACACCGGCCGGCAGGACGACGTCCTTGGCCAGGACGGAGGCGCCGGCCTCAAGGCCCGCGATGGAGACGGTGACGGCCTCGGGGATGTGGGTGGCCTCGGCCTCGACCGGCAGGGCGGTCAGGGTGTGCTCGAGCAGGTTGCCGCCGGGGGCCAGGTCGCCCTCGGTCTGGACCGGGACCTCGACGGTGACGGTCTCGCCGCGCTTGACGACCAGCAGGTCGACGTGCTCGAGGAAGCCCTTGAGGGCGTCACGCTGGACGGCCTTGGGGATGACGAGCTCGTCGCGGCCCTCGATGTCCACGGACAGCAGGACGTTCGGGGTCTTCAGAGCCATCATCAGGTCGTGGCCCGGCAGGGTGATGTGGACCGGCTCGGAACCGTGGCCGTAGACGACGGCGGGAACCTGGTTGGCGCGGCGGATGCGGCGGGCGGCACCCTTGCCGAACTCGGCACGGACCTGGGCGGGGATCTTGATCTCAGCCATGGTGCACTCCTCGTGAGCAGCTGATCGATGGACCGTTACCCGGCCACATACGGACCTGCTACGAAGAGCGCGTCGATAACGGACCGCCGCACATGAGTGCGGCCTCCCTCGCCGAGCAACTCGTGGAGTGTACCCGGCGGGGGAGGCCGCTCAGAAATCGATCAGGGCCGTGCGCTCACAGGCCGATCGTTTTTGCAGCCGGCAGGTCAGGGCTGCCGGAGGCTCACTGCTCCTCGAAGAGGCTCGTGACCGAGCCGTCCTCGAAGACCTCGCGCACGGCGCGCGCGATCGTCGGGGCGATCGACAGCACCGTGATCTTGTCGAGCTCCAGCTCACCCGGGGTCGGCAGGGTGTTGGTGAAGACGAACTCGCTCACCTTGGAGTTCTTCAGGCGGTCCGCGGCGGGGCCGGAGAGCACACCGTGCGTGGCCGTCACGATGACGTCCTCGGCGCCGTTGGCGAACAGGGCGTCCGCGGCGGCGCAGATCGTGCCACCAGTGTCGATCATGTCGTCGACCAGGACGCAGACGCGGCCCTTCACGTCACCGACGACCTCGTGCACCGTCACCTGGTTGGCGACATCCTTGTCACGGCGCTTGTGGACGATGGCGAGCGGGGCGCCCAGGCGGTCGCACCAGCGGTCGGCGACGCGCACGCGGCCGGCGTCCGGGGAGACGACCGTCAGCTTCGAGCGGTCGACCTTGGCGCCCACGTAGTCGGCGAGGATCGGCAGCGCGAACAGGTGGTCGACCGGGCCGTCGAAGAAGCCCTGGATCTGGTCCGTGTGCAGGTCGACCGTGAGGATCCGGTCCGCGCCCGCCGTCTTGAACAGATCGGCGATCAGGCGGGCCGAGATCGGCTCACGGCCGCGGTGCTTCTTGTCCTGGCGGGCGTAGCCGTAGAACGGCACGACCACGGTGATGGAGCGGGCCGACGCGCGCTTCAGCGCGTCGATCATGATCAGCTGCTCCATGACCCACTTGTTGATGGGAGCCGTGTGGCTCTGCATCAGGAAGCAGTCCGCGCCACGCGCCGACTCCTGGAAGCGGACGTAGATCTCGCCGTTGGCGAAGTCGAATGCCTTGGTCGGGACCAGGCCGACGCCCAGCTGGTGCGCGACCTCCTCGGCAAGCTCGGGGTGGGCGCGGCCGGAGAAGAGCATCAGCTTCTTCTCGCCGGTCGTCTTGATCCCGGTCACAGCACAGTCTCCTTGGATGTCGCTTTGTGTGCGCTTATCACGGTACGCCCCGCACGGCGCACCCGTGTCACGGTCACTGCTCGCCGTCGGTCTCCCGGCGAGCGGCGGAAGCGGCCTGTGCGGCTGCGCTTCCCGGGCGCTTACGTGCCACCCAGCCCTCGATATTCCGCTGCTGTCCACGTGCGACGGCCAGCGAACCCGGGGGCACATCCTTGGTGATGACCGAGCCGGCGGCGGTGTACGCGCCGTCCCCGATCGTGACCGGAGCCACAAACATGTTGTCCGATCCGGTGCGGCAGTGCGAGCCGATCGTCGTGTGGTGCTTGCTCACACCGTCGTAGTTCACGAAGACGCTCGCCGCGCCGATGTTGGAGTACTCGCCGATCGTCGCGTCACCGACGTACGACAGGTGCGGCACCTTGGTGCCCTCGCCGATCTCGGCGTTCTTCATCTCGACGTAAGCGCCGGCCTTCGACTTCGGGCCGAGCTTCGTCCCCGGGCGCAGGTAGGCGAAGGGGCCGACGATCGCACCCTCGCCGATCAGCGCGGAGTCCGCGACGGTGTTGTCGACGCGGGCGCCGGCGCCCACGGCGGTGTCCGCCAGGCGCGTGTTCGGCCCGACCTCGCTGCCGGTGGCCAGGCTGGTGGCGCCGGTCAGCTGGGTGCCGGGGTGGACGAGCACGTCGGGCTCGAAGGTGACGGTGACGTCGATCCAGGTCGACGCCGGGTCCACGACCGTCACGCCGCTCATCATCGCCGCGTGCAGCAGCCGCTCGTTGAGCAGCTTGCGGGCCTCGGCGAGCTGGACGCGGTTGTTGATCCCCAGGATCTCCCGGTGGTCGCCGCCGACCGCGGCGCCGACGCGGTGCCCGGCCTCGCGCAGGATGCCCAGGACGTCGGTCAGGTACTCCTCGCCCTGGCTGTTGTCCGTGCGCACCTTGCCGAGCGCGTCCGTCAGCAGCTGGGCGTCGAACGCGAACACCCCGGAGTTGATCTCCCGGATCGCGCGCTGCTCGTCCGTGGCGTCCTTGTGCTCGACGATCGCGGTCACGGCGCCGCTGCCGTCGCGGACGATCCGCCCGTAGCCCGTCGCGTCGGGGACCTCGGCGGACAGCACGGTGACGGCGTTGCCGTCGGCGGCGTGGGTGTCGCTGAGGGTCTTGAGCGTGGCGCCGGTCAGCAGCGGGGTGTCGCCGCAGACGACGACCACGGTCCCGTCGAGGGCGATCCCGCTGTTCGACAGCTCCTCGAGGCCCATGCGCACGGCGTGGCCGGTGCCGTTCTGCTCGTACTGGACGGCGGTGCGGACCTCGGGGTCGATCTGCGCGAGGTGCGCGGAGACCTGCTCGCGTGCGTGCCCGACGATCACGACGAGGTGCTCGGGGTCCAGCTCGCGGGAGGCGGCGACGACGTGTCCGACGAGGGAACGTCCGCAGATGGCGTGCAGGACCTTGGGGGTCGCCGACTTCATGCGGGTGCCCTCACCCGCTGCGAGAACGACGACGGCTGCCGGGCGGTTGGCGCTCACGGGTGTGCCCTTCGGCTTCGGGTGGTGGACATCCGAAGGATACCGGTGCGTTTTACTGCTGAAACGCGGGCGGGTCCCGACCTGGCGGTCGGGACCCGTGCTGCCAGCTCCCGGGGAAGGAATCGAACCCTCATTCAATGAACCAAAATCATTTGTCCTGCCATTAGACGACCCGGGATGGTTCGCCCGTGATGCCCGATTCACTTGATCGGACGCGCTTGCAGCCAACACTATGCCGTACGGCCGCCCGTCGACGCGACGGTGCCGGGCACCCCGGCCGGGCCGCGAGGGCGGGAACGGCCGGGAAATGGGGTGGCGGCCTTCCGTAGTCTGGGTGGTATGACCACAACGGGGGCAAACGCGGAGGCGGGCGCGCGCGGCGCGCCGGACGGGCCTTGGTGGTGGGCGCGGCGGCGCAGCATGGTGTTCGACGTCGTGCTGGCGCTGGTGTCCGCCCTGGAGTGCGCGGCGGAGGGCGCCGGATTCGCGGACGAGCACGGGGGCCCGATGGCGCTCGGCATCGTGGTGGGGGCGCTCGTCGGCGGCACGCTGCTGTTCCGGCGCCGGTGGCCGGTGGCCGTGGTGCTGCTGGGCATCGCGATCACCCCGGCCGAGCTGGGCTTCCTGCTCGGCATCGTCGGCCTGTACACGCTGGCCGCCTCGGACGTGCCGCGCCGGCTGACCGTCTTCCTCGCCGGTGTGTCGGTGGCGGGGACGTTCCTCGTGACGTTCATCAAGTTCCAGCGCGACATAGCCGCCGGGGAGGGGTACCAGCCCGGCCCCTGGATGATGCTGTTCTTCGCGACGCTGGTGGCGCTGGGGCTCACGGCGCCGCCCGTGCTCCTGGGGCTCTACGTGGGGGCGCGGCGCAGGCTCGTGGAGAGCCTGCGGGAACGCGCGGACGGCCTGGAGCGCGAGCTGTCGCTGCTCGCGGAGCGGGCCGAGGAGCGCGCGGTGTGGGCCCGCAACGAGGAGCGCACGCGGATCGCGCGCGAGATGCACGACGTGGTGGCGCACCGGGTGTCGCTGATGGTCGTCCACGCGGCCGCGCTGCAGGCGGTGGCCCTGAAGGACCCCGAGAAGGCGTCGCGGAACGCGGGCCTGGTGGGCGACATGGGCCGGCAGGCGCTGACGGAGCTGCGCGAGATGCTCGGCGTGCTGCGGACCTCCTCCGAGGGCATGGTGACGGAGGCGTCCTCGGCGGCGGACTCGCGCCGGCTCGCGGAGGTCGCGGCGGCGGCCTCGGCGCGGGTGTCCGCGGGCGTGGGCGCCGCCGCCGCGGGCGGGACCGCCGCCGGGGTGAGCGACCTGTCTGCGTCCGGTGACGGTCCGTGCCTGGACGGCTTGGAGGATCTCGTCGGCCAGTCGCGGGCGGCGGGCATGGCCGTCGAGCTGTCCGTGGAGGGCGTGGAGCGCTCGTACGGCGCACGGGTGGAGAGCACGGCGTACCGCGTGGTGCAGGAAGCGCTGACCAACGTCCACAAGCACGCGCCGGGGGCGAAGGCCGTCGTGCGCGTGGCGCACCGCGGGGACGAGGTCGCGCTGCAGGTGGAGAACGGGCCGTCGGAGTGCGGCGCCCCCGCGCCGGGCCTGCCGAGCGGCGGCAACGGCCTGGTGGGGATGCGCGAGCGGGTCTCGGCGCTGGGCGGGGTCTTCGTGTCGGGCGCCACGGACGCGGGCGGCTTCCGGGTGTCGGCGGTGATCCCGGCGATCGCGGAGGGCGGGGCCGCGCCGGCCTGAGGCCCGTATGACGGGGCCCGCCGGCCCGCAGCCCGGACGGCGGGGCCCGCCGGTCCGGACGAGGCCGGTTCCCGCCCGCCTTTTGGCCGGTTCGCGTTGCTCCGGTCAGCGGCGTCCGGTGCCCGCCGACAGCCGCGAGGGCCGGGTGCCGTTGACGAGCGTGGCGATGGCGTGGTCGATGTCCGAGCCGAGGTACCAGTCGCCGGTGTGGTCGAGGCTGTAGACGCGGCCGTGGGCGTCGATGGCGAGCAGCGCCTGCCCGTCCGCCTCCTGCCCGAGCGGGCACACCTCGGCCCCCAGCGCGCGCCCCAGGTCGGCGATGGTGCGCGCGAGGTGGAGCCCGTGCAGCGGGTCGATGTGGAAGGGCGTGGGGGCGATGTGCCGCCCGGCCCCGGTCCCGGCGATGTGCAGGCCCCCGAACTCCGCCCAGGCCTCGACGGCGGCCGGGAAGACGGTGTGCCGGTGCCCGGCCGGGGAGGTGTGGGCGCGCAGGGCGTCGGCCCAGTTCTCGGCGGCCTTGATGTCCCAGCGCCCGGGCTGCCACCCGGCCTCGCGCAGGGCGGCGTCCACGGCGGCGGGGAAGCGGGTGGCCGCGGTGCGGTCGAAGGCGCGCATGCCGTTCAGCCCCTGTCCTTGGTGAGGGAGGCCTTCGTGGCGGCCTTGGAGATGACGGCCTTGGCGGGGGAGGCCTTCGCGGGGGCGGCGGGGTCGACGCTGCGCACGCCGAAGTGGCTCAGCAGCTCCGTACAGGAGCGGCAGGGCGCGGCGTACGCGCCGTGCCGCGGGTCGCCCTCCTCGCGGATGTGCCGGGCCGTGAGCTTGGCGTGCTTGAGGGCGCGCCGGGCCTCGCCGTGGGTCAGCGGTTTGCGGGAGGCGCGTTTGCTGCGCGCGCTCTCGAAGGAGCCGAGGAAGCGCGTAAGGAGGAGCGCCTCGGGGCAGCGGCCGGTGAAGCGCTCGCGCCGGTCGCTGGTGAGGGTGTCGAGGAAGTCCTGGACCAGCGGGTGCAGCGCCGGAGGCACCTCGGCCTTGCCCGCGGTGCAGGTCAGCGTCTCTCCGCGGACGGAGAGGGCGGCGGCCACGGCGGGCAGTATGCCGTCCCGGCGGTGCAGCAGGGCGGGGGGCCGGTCGGCGTCCTCCGTGCTCCAGGTGAGCCGGGGATCGCCGGAGGCCGCCGTGCCGTGGTCGTCGGCGGGCGGTCGGTCCTGAGTCGTGTGCATGGTGGTTCTTCCCTCCCTGCAATCCCCCTGTTGCGGAGGTCAGCCTGCCAAACGGGACGGCAGGTGCGGAAGTCAGGTCGGGGTTGGCGGGGCGTCGTGTGATGTTCATGCGTCGGATGACCGGACCGGTGGGGCCGGCGGCGCGGCGGCCGGGAGGGGTTCACGGGGCGTGACGGCCGGGCCGGCGGCCGGGCGGCGGCGGTGCGGGCGGACCGGGGCGCGGTCCCCTCCTTGCGGTACCGCATAGGCTGTGCCGCACGGGGTGTTCTCGGCCATGGGGACACCGGCCGGCCGGGCCGCCCCGTGGCCCGGACGGGGGTCCGGTGACTCGCGGCGACCGCCGCGTTCGTCGGGGCCTTTCGGAGACACACAGTCAGCAGGGGGCTTCCGCCATGACGACAGGTCGGCTCGGGCAGCAGGCCGCGCCACCGAATGCGGCCTACGCCGGGCAGGTCGTGCACTTCCCGGACCCGGTCCGCGCCAGCCGCTATCCCAAGGGAGTGCGGATGGACGACGAGGGCCGTCCGGACTTCTCGCCGTACGCACGGGCCGCCGCGGAGATCGCGGAACCGCCCGAGGGTTTCGGCGTGGACGAGCTGCGGCTGACCGACTACGTGTCGGCGAACGCCGCGCTGCACGCCGCGGGCCACGAACTGTGGGCCAGCCTGCCCTCGGTGGCCACGCCGCACGGCTGGACGTGGCACCACGTCGCGGGCACGCGCCGGCTGGAGCTGGTGCCCGCGGAGGTGAAGGCGCTGCTGCGGCACCACGGCGGGCTGGCGACGGCCGCCGTGGACCAGGACAAGCGGGGCACGCGCCCGCTGCAGGAGACCCGGCCGGTGCACTTCGTGCTGCCGCAGCGGGACCTCGCGGTGACCGAGGAACAGGTGCAGGGCGTCGAGGAGGACCTCGGCTACCGCCTCCCGGGCGCGTACCGGGCGTTCCTGAAGGCCGCGGGCGGCTGCGCCCCGGTGGGCGCCGCGCTGGACGCGGAGCTGGGCCTGCTGATCGACCAGCCGTTCTTCACCGTGCGCGACGAGGCGGCCGTGAACGACCTCGTCTACGTCAACAAGTGTCTGCGCGACCACTTCACCAAGGACTATCTGGGCGTGGGCTTCGTCCAGGGCGGCGTGCTCGCCGTCAAGGTGAAGGGCGAGGCGATCGGTTCGGTGTGGTTCTGCCCCTACGACGACGCGCGCGACCAGGACGGCTGGACGGTGCAGGAGCGGGTGGAGCGGCTGCTGCTGCCCTGTGGTGAGGACTTCGACGTGTTTTTGTCGCGCTTGGCGGGTGGTCCGCCGGAGCTGGAGACGGTCGCCGGCCTGATGGTGGACGGCGGCTTCGCCTACGCCGTCCCGGTGGAGGGGTGAGCGCGCGGTGGTGACGTTCGCGCAGGCGCAGGAGCGCGGTGAGCGCTGGGCCAACGGTGACGTGCCGGCGTACCAGCACCGGGAGGTGCGGGTCCGCGAGTTCGACCTGGGCTTCGTGGTGTGGGCCGAGGACCGCGAGGACGGTCCGACGTCGGACGGCGGCCTGGTCCGGCTGGTGATCGCCCGGGACAGCGGGGAGACGACGCTGTGGCCGGCGCTGCCGGTGGGCGAGGTCATCCGGCGCTACGAAGAGGAGTACGGGGCCGTGCCCGTGGAGGAACCGGAACCGTCCGACGCGCCGCCGAAGCGGCTGGACCTGAACGCGACGTCGTTCCTGCTGAGCCCGCCGCAGTGGCTGCAGGACGCGGCGGACGCGATGGGGATCCCGGACCGCAGGACGGACGGGGGGACCTCGGGCGGCACGTCCGGCGGTGCGTCCCGTACGTCCGACACGTCCGGGGGCTCGGCCGCGGCGGCGCGTTCGGGGGCTTCCTCGGATGCGTCGCAGGGCGGACCGGCGCCCGTGCCGCCGCCTGCGCCGGCGCCTGTGCCTGTGCCTGCGCCGAGCGCGCCGGGCGCACCGAGCGAGCCTGCTGTTCCTGCGGCGCCGCCGGCTGCGTCCGACGGCCCGGCAGCCCCTGCTCCGGCGGTGCCTGCGCCCGCTCCCGTGCCCGCTGCGGCGTCCGGGGAACCGGAGCACGCCACGCCGTGGGCGGCGGCCGCCACGCACACCGCCGATGACGACGACCGCTCGGTCGGCCTGCCCGCCACGGTGCTGGCGCCTGCCCTGTCGGGCACGGACGAGGACGACACGCCGCCTCCGGGCGTCGGCCCGGAGGCCAAGACGGCCCTGATGGCGTCCGGCAGCGCGCTGCCGAAGACGGCCATCGCGCCCGCGATCGACGGCCTGCCGGCGGGCGGGGGAGCGAGCGGTGCGCCCGTTCCGCCGCCCCTCGGTCCCGGTGCGCCCGGGGCTCCGGTTCCGCCGCCTCCGGGTCCGGGTGCCGGTGCGCCCTACGTCCCCGGGCAGCCCGGCGCTCCGGTGCCGCCCGGTGCCGGTGCTCCGCAGGCGCCCGGGGCTCCCGTGCCGCCCGCGCCTCCCGGCGCTCCGGGTGCCGCCGCTGCTTCCGCTGCGCCCGGGATTCCCGGTCAGCAGCAGCCCGGTGCGGGCGCTGCGACGCCTCCCGGCGCTCCTGCCGCGCCCGCTGCTCCCGGGGCTCCGGGGCAGCCGGGGGCCGACGCTCCCACGCCGCCCGGTGCGCCCGCGGCGCCCGGTGGCGGGGTGCACCACGCCGCGACGATGCTGGCCGGTCCCGGCACGCCGGGCATGCCCGGCGCCGCGCCTGCCGCGCCCGGCGCCCCCGTACCGCCTGCCGCGCCCGGTCAGCCCACGCCTCCTCCTGCCGGACCCGGCGGGGTGCACCACGCGGCGACCATGCTCGCCAGTGCGCCCGGCGGACCGGCGGCCCCTGCCGCGCCCGGCGCCCCCGGTGCTCCCGGCGCGCCGGGCCGGCCCCCGGCCGCCCCCGGCCGCCCGGGGACCCCGCAGCAGGGCCCCGGTACGCCGCCCCCCGGCCCCGGTGGGGTGCACCACGCCGCCACCATGCTCGCGAGCCCCGGCGGGCCCGGCATGCCTCCGGTACCGCAGGGGCCGGCCGCTCCGCAGGCCCCGGCCGCGCCGCAAGGCGCCGCCCCGGCGTACGGCTACCCCCAGGCGCCCACCGGTCTCCCGACCGTCGGCCCGGGCTACATGGCGGTCCTGCGCTACCGCGCGCACGACGGTTCCGAGCAGCAGCTCATCCGGCGCAGCGCGCCGGGCACGCCGCACCCGGAGTGGCAGATCCTGCACGAGCTGATGGGGCTGAACGTGCCCCGCGAGCAAGTGCTGGAGCTGCACACGGAGCTGGAGTCGTGCGACGGCCCCGGCGGCTACTGCGCCCGCATGGTGCGGGAGAACTGGCCGCAGGCGACGATCAGTCACACGGCCGCCTACGGCCGCGACCACGCCACGCGCCAGCAGGGCGTCCGGCACCTGATCGAGCATCAGGGTGAGCTGCACCAGGTCGCGGACGGCCCGGCCCGCCCGGCGCCGAACCGGGTGCCGCTGCCGCAGCCCGGTCAGGTGCAGCAGGCGCCGCCGGTCGGCCCGGACGTGGTGGCCCGGGAGCTGGCCGAGTCCTTCGGCCCGCAGGGCGTGTTCCGGTTCGAGCAGCGCGCGGTGTCGCGCCAGGGCGTGCCGGACGTCGTCGCGCAGACGCTGGTGTGGGCGGGCGTGCCCGTGGACTGCGGGCCGTTCTTCTGGGGCCAGGCGCAGCCGGGCCGGCCGGTGCCGACGCTGGCGGAGCTGGCGGCGGAGCGGCGCGTGCAGGCGGCGCCGGACGCGGGCTCGTACCTGGTGATGGGCACGGACTTCGGCAAGCAGCTGTGCGTGCAGTACGGCACGGCGCACATCGTGGCGGTGCCGCTGGAGGCGGGACCGGGCGGTTCGTCCGTTCCTCCGCAGTTCGTCAACACGAGCCTGCCTCAGTTCGTTCGCTCTTTGGCGCTGCTCGGGAAGATGTGGCGCTGGCGCTACGGATTGACGCCGGAGCAGGCGGGCCGCTGGACGGTGGATTTCCAGGAACAGCTGATGGCGCTGGACACGGCCGCGTTGGCTTCGCCGGAGAACTGGTGGTCGGTCCTGGTGGAGCAGATGTGGGACGGCCTGTTCTAGCCGCGGCGGCGGGGCGTTGAGGGCGCGGGGCGTCCGATCCGGGATGAGGGTCGGACGCCCCGTGTCGTAGGTTGGCACATCCTTGACACAGGAAGCGGGCGGAGTGTCGCGTCATCGGCACTTCCCGTGGTCCGGGGATGATGTGCGCCAGACTGCGTCACATACCGGACATCCGGGATATAAGGGGCTTCAAGGATGAGTGCATCGGTGTCTCCCGACGGATTCTCCGTCGTACGGGGCCGGGGTTACCGGCCCGAGCAGGTGGATCGCGCTCTCGCCGAGTTCGCGCGGCAGCGGGACGCGGCCTGGGAGCGGGTGGCGCGGCTGACCGTACTCGCGCGCGAGATGGAGGAGGAGGCCCAGCGCCTCGGGCAGGTGGTGGCGCAGCTCCCACCCCAGACGTACGAGACGCTCGGCCAGCGGGCCCAGGGCCTGCTCGTCACCGCCCAGGCCGAAGCCACCGGGCTGCGGGAGCGGGCCGAGGCCGCGGCCGCCGAGATGATGGACGCGGCGGAGGCGCACGGGCGGGCCGTCCGGGACGCCGCGCACGAACAGGCGACCGCCCTGCGCGCCGAGGCCGACGAATGGGCGCGGCAGGCCCTCGTCGCCGCCGAGACCGTCGCCGACGACGTCGTCGCCGTCGCCCGCCGCGACGCCAAGCAGCGGCGCGAGGACGCCGCGGCGGCGCTCACCGAGATGCGGGAACGCACCGCCGCCGCGCTCGCCGAGCAGGAGAAGGACCACGCCGAGCGCTGGGAGACCGCCGGGCGGGAGATCGCCGAGCGGGAGGCCGCGCTCGACACGCGTATCGCGGCCATGGAGGAGTACGCGCGCAACGCCCTCGCCGAAGCGCAGCGGCGCTACGCGGAGGCGGAGGAGGCGGCGCGGCACGGGCAGGAGGACGCCGACGCGCAGGGGGCCGCCCTGATCGCGCAGGCGCGGGTCCGCGAGGAGCGCGTCGTGCGCGACGTGGAACGCATCCTCCGCGAACACGAGGAACGCCGCGAGGAACTGCGCGCCCACATGGCCCACGTCCGCCACAGCCTGGCGGCCCTCACGGGCAAGCCGGTGGCGGAGGATCTGGGGGCGGGGGACGCCTGACCGCCTGCGCGGCAGGCCCCGCACAAAGGGTGCCCGCACCCTCGAATCCGCCGCCGCGGCGGACAACCACGACGGCGGAGTCCGGCGGTGCCCGCCGGGGCCGAGGCGGGTTCGGCACCGCCGAGTGCCGCCGTTGTGGCTGAGCGCCGGTGCGGCGGATTGAAGGATGCGGCTGCATTCTCCGGCTCGGCCGTAGGCCGAGTTCGTCCTGTCGGCAGGTCAAGGGTGCCCGGACCCTTGGATCCGCCGCCGCGGCGCGCAACCGCGACGGCGGAGTCCGGCGGTGCCGTGCGGCGCGGAGGCTACTTGGCCGGCGCCGGAGGCGTGGACGTTGCCGGGGGCGTCGACGCCTCCGGTGCCGTCACCGTCAGCTGGATGATCAGCACCGCTCCGTCGGCCGTCTCCAAGCGCAGCGCATACGCGCCCGTCTTGTCGTCCGTCAGCAGCTTCGGGAGCGTCAGGACGCCGTCCTTGTCCGTCGTCCCCGCCTTCAGGATGCGCACCGGCTTGCCGTCGGTGCCCTTGAAGTAGGGGCCGTCCTCCGGCACGGCCTTTCCGTCCGGCTTGGTCACCGACACGGTGACGCCCGCCCCGATCACGTCCTTGCCGCCCTCGCCCAGGACCTTGATCTGGATGCGGTCGGCGAACGCGCCGTTGGGTGCGGCCTTCAGTTCGGGCTTGCCGACGACGTCGATCTGCTTCGCCGCCCGCACCTTGACCGTGCCGGCGAACTCGACCGCCGGGATGTCCCGGCCGACGACCGTCGCCGTCAGCGTGACGTCGCCGTTCTTGAGCCCCGCCACGAGGCTCGGTGCGGTGGCCGTGCCGTCCTTCGCGGTGGAGACGGTGATCGACGTCGAGCCGTCCGCGAACGCGGCCCCGGCCCCGCCGGTGACCTCGAACCGTACGCGGGCGTCCGCCACGGCCTTGCCGGACTTGTCCTTGACCAGGACGCGGGCCTGCTCCTTGAACTTCTCGCCGGCGTAGGCCTCCCAGGCGCGGGTGTCGCCGATGCGCTCCAGACGGCTCGCGGGGGCGGGCGGGACGGGCTTGTTGTCCCCGCCTCCGGGCTTGTTGTCCCCGCCGCCACCGGGCTTGTGCGTGCCGCCGTCGCCGGGCTTGCCGGTGCCGCCCCCCGGCTTGCTGCCGCCGCCAGGCTTGTTGTTCCCGCCGTTCGACGGCGGTGTCTGCTTCGAAGGGGGCGTCTGCTTCGGCGGCTTGGGGGACGCACCGGACGCCGGAGGCGCCGACGGCCCCGACGGAACCGCCGGAGTCCCGCTCCCTCCAGGCGTGTTGCCCGACGGCTTGCCCGAGGGGTCGGGCAGGGAGGGCACATTGCCCTCCTTGTAGGCGCGCATCCAGGACGTGACGGCGTTCACGTACTCGCGCGAGGGGTTGTAGCTGAGGATCGCCTTGTCGAGATCCGCGGCGTTGTTCATGTCCTTGCCGCCCGCGCACAAGTACTTGGCGGTGCCGAGCGCGGCGTCGTAGATGTTGTTGGGGTCCTTCTTGCCGTCGCCGTTGCCGTCGGCGCCGTAGAGCGCCCAGGTGGACGGCAGGAACTGCGTGGGACCGACGGCCTTGTCGTAGACCGTGTCGCCGTCGAGCGCGCCCCCGTCGGTGTCCTTGATGAGGGCGAAGCCGTTGCCGTTGAGCTGCGGGCCGAGGATCGGCTTGTCCGTGGTGCCGTCGGACGTCATGCGGGTGCCCTGGTAGGTCCCGTGGTGCGTCTCCACGTTGCCGATGCCGGCTATGAGCTCCCAGGGCATGTGGCAGCCCGGCAGGTCGGCGGCGGCGCGCTGGGCGGCCTTGCGGTAGGCGTCCAGGGCGGTCGCGGGGATGCCCGTGGTGGCGTCCTTGGCGTCGTTCTTGCCGTCTCCGCGCGCGCCGGGCAGGCCGCCGGGACCCTTGGGTCTGAGGTCGGGCAGCGTGAGGTTGGGGTTGCCGTGCGGCAGGCCCTGCGGGTTCTTGGGGTCCTTGGCGGGGTCGTCCGAGTCCGCGGTGTTGTGCGCGGGACTGACGCCGACCGCTGCCGTGAGGCTGGCTACGAGCAGGGCCGTGCACAGACCCTGCCGGGAGACGCTGGCAGCGCGCGTAGGGAGAATCTTCACGATGCTGCTTCCTTCGGAGACCTGCGGCCCGTGCGAAGGGGTGCACGACTTCCCCCCTCGGCCATAACCCCGAACACTAATTCCCTGTGGCCCCAATTGTCTTGCCCGATGGCCGCCTTCACGTATTATTCGCCCTTCGTTCCCCCTCAACTCCCCCCACTTTGCCCGTTTCCTGGTATTTGTCCGCGGCGGATTCCGCAGGGGTTTCACCTGCGTGCACGGGGAAGTGCCGTGGCGCCAGCGTCAGAAGGGCGAGCAGTGCCAGTCCGGCCGCCCCGGCGGCCCCCAGATAGACGTGGTCGACCGCCGCGGAGACGGCTTGCCGCAGATATCCGGCCGCTTCCGTCGTGAGGGACGTGCTCGCGTGCTCCAGGGCGCGCGAGACGGAGTCGAGGTCCGCGGGCAGCCCGGGCCGTACGGAGGCCGGGGCGTCCTCCAGGCGCGCGGCGAGCGTGCCGTTGGCGACCGCCCCGAAGAGCGCCGCCCCGACGCTCTGCCCGACCTGCCGGCAGAAGAGCACGGACGCGGTGGCGGTGCCGCGCTCCGCCCAGCCCACCGACGACTGCACGCCCACGATCAGCGGGAGCTGGAACAGGCCGAGGGCCGCGCCGAGCGCCAGCATCACAAGCGCCGGCTGCCAGGCGGCGCCCGGGTGCGGGAGGAGCGGGAACGACAGCAGGATCAGCGCGGCGAGGCCGATGCCCAGGGCCGCGCAGCTGCGGAAGCCGATGCGGTTGTAGACGTGACTGCTCAGGGCGGCGGAGATCGGCCAGCTCAGCGTCATCACGGACAGCACGAGCCCGGCGGCGATCGGCCCCAGGCCGAGGACGGCCTGGGCGTACGTCGGCAGGAAGACCGTCGGCGCGATGATCAGGAGTCCGAGTGCCCCGAAGGAGAGGTTGACGGCGCAGATGGAGCGGCGGCGCCAGACCCAGCCGGGAATGACGGGCTCGGCCGCGCGCCGCTCGACGGCGACGGTCACGCCCGCGCACACCGCGCTGCCCGCGAAGAGCGCGAGGGAGGGCGGGGAGAGCCAGGGCCAGGCCACGCCGCCCTGCACGAGCGCGCAGAGCAGCAGGCCGCCGCAGGCGAAGACGCCGAGCGCACCGGGCCAGTCGACACGCGCGCGCGGGCGCGCGTGGGTGCGTGAAGCGGGCTCGTGGAGGTGGCGCTCGACCAGCCAGAGGGCGACCGCGCCGACCGGCAGGTTGATGAGGAAGATCCAGCGCCAGTCGGCGTACCCGGCGAGCAGGCCGCCGAGCGCCGGCCCGGCCACCGCGGCGGTGGCCCAGACCGTCGACAGCCTGGCCTGGATCCTGGGGCGCTCCTTGAGCGGGTAGAGGTCGGCGGCGATCGTCTGCACGGTGCCCTGCAGGGCACCGCCGCCGAGGCCCTGCAGGACGCGGAAGGCGATGAGCGCGGGCATGCTCCAGGCGGCGGCGCACAGGGCCGAGCCGAGGAGGAAGAGGACGATCCCGGCGAGAAGCACGGGCTTGCGGCCGAAGGTGTCCGAGAGCTTGCCGTAGACGGGGAGGGTGACGGTGACGGCGAGGAGGTAGCCGGAGAAGAGCCAGGAGAAGACGGTGAAGCCGCCGAGATCCGCAACGATCTGGGGGACGGCCGTGGAGACGACGGTCCCGTCGAGGGCGGCGAGCGCCATGGCGAGCATGAGCGCGGCGACGACGGGGCCGCGGCGGGAGCCGGCGTCCGGCGGCGCCGCGTCCGGCGTCTCCTTCCCGGGTATGCCGCCGTCGGCCGTGCTGCTGCCCTCACTGCGCCCGGCTGCCCCGTGCCCGGCTGCCCCGCGCCCGCCGCCCTTGCCGTTCTTGTCGCCTGTGCCGCCGCCCATGCCGCCCCCCGAGGTCGTTTCCCCTTGCACGCATTCGTCGGTCAGGGTCTCACTTGAGCCTTACGTAGCGGCAGGGTGCATGCTGGCGGTCCGTCAACCCCGAGAAGGACGACCCCGGCAACCCCGGATCCCCTAGGGGACGTTCCCGGCTTTCTCCTGCTCGTCCCGCCGCCCGGTTCGTACCGCAGGGGGAGGAGCCGGGAGCCGCCGCTGCCTAGCCTTTTCGAGGGTGGTCGGAGAGCCGTGGTGGGGATAGCCCCACCACGGATACACGGACGAGCACCATCGCCGCGGGCCCCCGCCTTCCAGCAGGCTGTGGACCGTACCCCCTCAGTGAGCACGCATAGGAGACCCACCGTGACAACGGCTGTATCGATTCCCAAGACCGGGGGCAGTGGAGGACATGCGGCCGTCGCGGCGAGGGCCCGCGAGGTCGTCAAGGCGTACGGGTCCGGCGAGACCCGCGTCACCGCCCTCGACCACGTGGACGTGGACATCGCCCGCGGGCAGTTCACGGCCATCATGGGCCCGTCCGGCTCCGGCAAGTCGACCCTGATGCACTGCCTGGCGGGCCTCGACACGGTCACGTCCGGGCAGATCTTCATCGACGAGACCGAGATAACCGGCCTCAAGGACAAGAAGCTCACCCGGCTCCGCCGCGACCGGATCGGCTTCATCTTCCAGGCGTTCAACCTGCTCCCGACGCTCAACGCGATCGAGAACATCACGCTTCCCATGGACATCGCCGGCCGCAAGCCGGACAAGGCGTGGCTGGACCGCGTCGTGGAGACCGTGGGCCTCGCCGGGCGCCTCAAGCACCGCCCCAACCAGCTCTCCGGCGGTCAGCAGCAGCGCGTCGCCGTGGCCCGCGCCCTCGCCGCCCGCCCCGAGATCATCTTCGGTGACGAGCCGACCGGAAACCTCGATTCGCGCGCCGGCGCCGAGGTGCTGGGCTTCCTGCGCCGCTCCGTCGACGAGCTGGGCCAGACCATCGTCATGGTCACCCACGACCCCGTCGCCGCCTCCTACGCCGACCGCGTGCTCTACCTGGCCGACGGCCGGATCGTGGACGAGATGTACAGCCCCACCGCCGACGCGGTGCTCGAGCGCATGAAGAACTTCGACGCGCGGGGACGGGTGTCGTGACCGTCCTCAAGACCTCCCTGCGCAACTTCCTCGCGCACAAGGGCCGCATGGCGCTCTCCGCCGTCGCGGTCCTGCTCTCGGTGGCGTTCGTGTGCGGCACGCTCGTCTTCACCGACACCATGAACGCCACGTTCGACAAGCTCTTCGCCAACACCGCCGCCGACGTCTCGGTCGGCCCGAAGAAGAACGACGACGCGCAGCAGACCGGCAAGCCGGCGACCGTCCCGGCCTCGCTGCGGGCGAAGCTCGCCGAGGTCAAGGGCGTCACCAAGGTCGAGCCGTCGGCCGACAGCCAGCAGCTGACCGTCGTCGACGGGAAGAAGAAGAGCCTCAGCCCCACCTCCGGCGCCCCCACCGTGGGCACCAACTGGGACGAGAGGCAGAAGAAGTCCGTCGAGATCACCAGCGGCCACGAGCCGCACGGCCCGGCCGAGACCGTCGTCGACGCCGACACCGCCGACAAGCACGGCGTGAAGACGGGCGACACCCTGCGGGTGATCGCCGCCCCGGGCGACTTCTCCGTCAAGGTCGTCGGCATCGCCACGTTCAAGACCACGAACCCCGGCGCAGCCCTCTTCTACTTCGACACCCCGACCGCCCAGGAGAAGCTCCTCGGCAGCACCGGCGAGTTCAGCGGCTACGGGCTGACCGCCGCCTCCGGCGTCAGCGACGAGCAGCTCAAGGAGCGGGTCTCCGCCGCCCTCGGCTCCTCCGCGGGCGACTACGCCCTGCGGACCGCCGCCGAGAGCAAGGAGGAGAACAAGAAGGACGTCGGTTCCTTCCTGGACGTCATGAAGTACGCGCTGCTCGGCTTCGCCGGCATCGCCGTCCTCGTCGGCATCTTCCTCATCGTCAACACCTTCTCCATGCTGGTCGCCCAGCGCACCCGGGAGATCGGCCTCATGCGGGCCATCGGCTCCAGTCGCCGGCAGATCCTGCGCTCGGTGCTGGTGGAGGCCGTGCTGCTCGGCGTCGTCGGCTCGGTGCTGGGCATCGGCGGTGGTGTCGCCCTCGCGGTCGGGCTGATGGAGCTCATGGGCTCCATGGGCATGAAGCTCGACATGAACGAGCTCACGATCAAGGCCGCGACGCCGGTCGTGGGCCTGGCCATCGGCGTGGTCGTCACCGTCCTCGCCGCCTGCCTGCCGGCCTTCAAGGCCACCAAGATCTCCCCGATGGCCGCCCTGCGCGACGCCGGCACCCCGGCCGACGGCAAGGCCGGCAAGGTGCGGGCCGCCATCGGCCTGGTGCTGACCGCCGTGGGCGGGCTGGCGCTGGTCGCCGCCGCCAAGTCCGACGACGCCGCGGCGGGCTCGGGGATGCTCGGCATCGGCGTCTTCCTCACCCTCGTCGGCTTCGTGGTCGTCGGCCCGCTCCTCGCCGGGTTCGTCGTCCGCGTGATCAGCGCGATCGTGCTGCGGGCCTTCGGGCCCGTCGGCCGCCTCGCCGAGCGCAACGCGCTGCGCAACCCGCGCCGCACGGGTGCCACGGCCTCGGCGCTGATGATCGGCCTCGCGCTGGTCGCCGCCCTGTCGGTGGTGGGCTCCTCCATGGTCGCCTCGGCCACGGACCAGCTCGACAAGTCGGTCGGCGCGGACTTCATCGTCCAGACCGAGAACCAGCAGCCGCTGAACCCGGCCGTCGTCAAGGCGATCAAGTCCGCCGGGCACGTCGAGCACGTCACGGAATACACGATCGTCAACGCGAAGATCACCACCCCGGACGGCAGGAGCGCCACCCAGCGGCTCTCCGCGGTGACCCCCACCTACGCCGACGACGTGCGCGCCGAGACGGTCAAGGGCAACCTCAAGGACGCCTACGCCAAGGACGCCATGTCCGTGCCGGAGGGCTTCGCCAAGGACCACGGCATCAAGCTCGGCGACCGGCTGAAGGTCGCCATGGTCGACGGCCGGACGGCTCAGCTCACGGTCAAGGCCGTCACCTCGGACGACACCAGCATCGACAAGGGCGCGATGTACACCAACATCGCCACCGCGCGCAGCTACCTGCCCGCCGACAAGATGCCGCTGGACTTCATGGTCCTCGCCAAGGCCGCCGACGGGCAGACGAAGGAGGCCGCCGCCGCGCTCAAGGCGTCGGTCGAGGACTACCCGCAGGTCAAGGTCCGTGACCAGTCCGACTACAAGAAGCTCATCAAGGACCAGGTCGGCCAGCTGCTCAACATGATCTACGGCCTGCTGGCCCTCGCGATCATCGTCGCGGTCCTGGGCGTCGTGAACACCCTGGCCCTGTCGGTGGTCGAGCGCACCCGCGAGATCGGCCTGCTGCGGGCGATCGGCCTCTCGCGCCGCCAGATGCGCCGCATGATCCGCCTGGAGTCGGTCGTCATCGCCCTCTTCGGCGCCCTCCTCGGCCTCGGCCTCGGCATGGCCTGGGGCACCACGTCCCAGAAGCTCCTGGCCCTCCAGGGCCTCGGCGTCCTGGACATCCCCTGGCCGACGATCATCGCGGTCTTCCTGGGCTCGGCGGTGGTGGGCCTGCTCGCCGCCCTCGTCCCGGCGTTCCGCGCGGGCCGGATGAACGTCCTGAACGCGATCGCCACGGACTAGCCGGCTGCTGCCTCCACGAGGGGCGGCCGGGGCGCGGGCCAAGGCCCGCGCCCCCTGAAAAGCCCGGCCCGGACACACCACGGGGGTGTGTGTCCGGGCCGGGCTTCTTCCGGCCCGGGACGTCAGGCGACGCGGCGCGTGGTGCCGAGGTGCCGTCCACGGGCCCGTGTCGGTGTGCCGTCGTAGTCTGGAGACCCCCGGCACGGGCCGAACGGCCCGCGTCGGGCCGTTCGCGTTGTCCACCCCCGGGACGGGAAAGCCTTCATGAGCCTGCACGGTCTGCTCGACGCCGTCGTCAATGATCCGGCGCTCGCCGAAGCGGTGAAGGCCGCGGCCGACGGCAACCGCCCGCACGTCGACCTCGTCGGCCCGCCCGCCGCCCGGCCCTTCGCCGTCGCCGCGCTGGCCCGGGACGCCAAGCGGCCCGTCCTGGCGGTGACCGCCACCGGTCGCGAGGCCGAGGACCTGGCGGCGGCGCTGCGCTCGCTGCTGCCGCCGGACGGGGTCGTGGAGTTCCCGGCCTGGGAGACGCTGCCGCACGAGCGCCTCTCGCCCCGCTCGGACACGGTCGGCCGCCGCCTGGCCGTGCTGCGCCGCCTCGCGCACCCCAGCAAGGACGACCCCGCGGCGGGCCCGGTCAGCGTCGTCGTCGCGCCGGTCCGGTCCGTGCTGCAGCCGCAGGTGAAGGGGCTCGGCGACCTGGAGCCGGTCAGTCTGCGCAGCGGGCGCAGCGCCGACCTGGAGGAGGTCGTGGACGCGCTCGCGGCCGCCGCGTACGCCCGTGTCGAACTGGTGGAGAAGCGCGGCGAGTTCGCCGTCCGCGGCGGCATCCTCGACGTCTTCCCGCCGACGGAGGAGCACCCGCTGCGCGTCGAGTTCTGGGGCGACGAGGTCGAGGAGATCCGCTACTTCAAGGTGGCCGACCAGCGCTCGCTGGAGGTCGCCGAGCACGGCCTGTGGGCGCCGCCCTGCCGCGAGCTGCTGCTGACCGCGGGCGTACGGGAGCGGGCGGCCGCCCTGGCGGAGGAGCACCCGGAGCTCGGCGAGCTCCTCTCCAAGATCGCCGAGGGCATCGCGGTGGAGGGCATGGAGTCCCTCGCCCCGGTCCTGGTGGACGAGATGGAGCTGCTCCTGGACGTGCTCCCGGCCGGTGCGATGACGGTCGTGTGCGACCCGGAGCGCGTGCGCACCCGCGCCGCGGACCTCGTCGCCACCAGCCAGGAATTCCTGCAGGCGTCCTGGGCGGCCACGGCCGGCGGCGGGGAGGCCCCGATCGACGTGAACGCCGCCTCCCTGTGGGGCATCGCGGACGTCCGCGACCGCGCGCGCGAGCTGGGCCAGATGTGGTGGTCGGTGAGCCCCTTCGCGGCGGACGAGGAGCTCGACGGCGACACCCTCAAGCTCGGCATGCACGCCCCGGAGACCTACCGCGGCGACACCGCCCGCGCCCTGGCCGACACCAAGGGCTGGCTGGCCGACGGCTGGCGCACCGTCTTCGTCACGGAGGGCCACGGCCCGGCGGCCCGTACGGTCGAGGTGCTGGGCGGCGAGGGCATCCCCGCCCGCCTGGACGCCGATGTCGCCGAGCTGTCCCCGTCGGTCGTCCACGTCTCCTGCGGCAGCATCGACAACGGCTTCGTCGACCCCGGCCTGAAGGTCGCCGTCCTCACCGAGACGGACCTGTCGGGCCAGAAGTCCGCCAGCAAGGACATGGGCCGCATGCCGGCCCGCCGCCGCAAGACGATCGACCCGCTGACCCTGCAGGCCGGCGACTACATCGTCCACGAGCAGCACGGCGTCGGCCGCTACATCGAGATGGTGCAGCGCACCGTCCAGGGCGCCACCCGCGAGTACCTCCTCGTGGAGTACGCGCCCGCCAAGCGCGGCCAGCCCGGCGACCGCCTCTACATCCCCACCGACCAGCTGGAGCAGGTCACCAAGTACGTGGGCGGCGAGGCCCCGACGCTGCACCGCCTCGGCGGCGCGGACTGGACGAAGACCAAGGCGCGCGCCAAGAAGGCCGTCAAGGAGATCGCCGCCGACCTGATCAAGCTCTACTCCGCGCGCATGGCCGCGCCCGGCCACACCTTCGGCGCCGACACCCCCTGGCAGCGGGAGCTGGAGGACGCCTTCCCCTACGCGGAGACGCCCGACCAGCTCACCACCATCGCCGAGGTCAAGGAGGACATGGAGAAGTCCGTCCCCATGGACCGCCTGATCTGCGGCGACGTCGGCTACGGCAAGACGGAGATCGCGGTCCGCGCCGCCTTCAAGGCGGTTCAGGACGGCAAGCAGGTGGCGGTGCTCGTGCCGACCACGCTGCTGGTGCAGCAGCACTTCGGCACGTTCTCCGAGCGCTACGCCCAGTTCCCCGTGGTGACGAAGGCCCTGTCCCGCTTCCAGACGGACAGCGAGGCCAAGGCCGTCCTGGAGGGCCTGCGCGACGGCTCGGTCGACATCGTCATCGGCACGCACCGCCTCTTCTCGTCCGAGACGAAGTTCAAGGACCTGGGCCTGGTCATCGTCGACGAGGAGCAGCGCTTCGGCGTCGAGCACAAGGAGCAGCTGAAGAAGCTGCGGGCGAACGTCGACGTCCTGACGATGTCCGCCACGCCCATTCCGCGCACGCTGGAGATGGCGGTCACCGGCATCCGCGAGATGTCGACCATCACGACCCCGCCGGAGGAGCGCCACCCGGTGCTGACCTTCGTCGGGCCGTACGACCAGAAGCAGATCGGCGCCGCGATCCGCCGCGAGCTGCTGCGCGAGGGTCAGGTCTTCTACATCCACAACCGGGTCGAGTCCATCGACCGGGCGGCCGCGCGGCTGCGCGAGATCGTTCCCGAGGCGCGCATCCAGACGGCGCACGGCCAGATGGGCGAGAGCCGGCTGGAGCAGGTCGTCGTCGACTTCTGGGAGAAGAAGTTCGACGTGCTGGTCTCCACGACGATCGTGGAATCCGGCATCGACATCTCCAACGCCAACACGCTGATCGTCGAGCGCGGCGACAACTTCGGCCTGTCGCAGCTGCACCAGCTGCGCGGACGCGTCGGCCGCAGCCGCGAGCGCGGCTACGCCTACTTCCTCTACCCGCCGGAGAAGCCCCTGACGGAGACCGCCCACGAGCGGCTCGCCACCATCGCCCAGCACACCGAGATGGGCGCCGGCATGTACGTGGCGATGAAGGACCTGGAGATCCGCGGCGCGGGCAACCTGCTCGGCGGCGAGCAGTCCGGCCACATCGCGGGCGTGGGCTTCGACCTCTACATCCGCATGGTCGGCGAGGCCGTCGCCGACTACCGGGCTTCCCTGGAGGGCGGCGAGGAGCAGCCGGAGGCACCGCTGGAGGTGAAGATCGAGCTGCCCGTCGACGCCCACGTCCCGCACGACTACGCACCCGGCGAGCGCCTGCGCCTGCAGGCATACCGCGCGATCGCCTCCGCGAACAGCGAGGAGGACGTCCGCGCCGTCCGCGAGGAGCTCACCGACCGCTACGGCAAGCTGCCCGAGCCCGTGGAGAACCTGCTACTGGTGGCGGGCCTGCGGATGCTCGCCCGCGCCTGCGGCGTCTCCGACATCACCCTGCAGGGCTCCAACGTGCGCTTCGGCCCCGTGGAGCTGCGCGAGTCCCAGGAGCTGCGCCTGAAGCGCCTCTACCCGCGCACGGTGATGAAGCCGGCCACGAAGCAGATCCTCGTCCCCCGCCCGGCGACGCGCCAGATCGGCGGCAAGCCGCTGGTGGGCCGGGAACTTCTGGCGTGGACGGGCGAGTTCCTGACCACGATCCTGGGCTCGTAGGAGGCCGGAGCCGGGGGCCGGGCCGCGCTAGGACGCGGCCGCCCCCGCCTTCTTGAGCACCCCGTAACCCCCCTCGCCCCCGAGGAAGACGTACCGCACGCCGGGGTGCAGCCGCTCGCCGTCCGTGACGAGGTCCTCCGGCGTCTTGCCGTCGGCGAGCCGCAGGGCCAGGTAGTCCGGCGTGATGCCGCGGGTGTCGCCGATCCAGAAGACCCTGCACCGGCTGGCGAGGCGGCTTATCGGCGCTATGTCCGCCTCGACGGTCGCGTCGTCCGGGATGCGGTCCAGGAGCTGCTCGGCGGCGCGCACGCTCTGCGGGACGCGGTAGGTGCCGGCTTCGGTCAGGGCGTAGAGGGGCATGGACGCGGTCAGGGCGAGCGAGGCGGCCAGGACCGCGCCGGGCATGTGCTGCGCGGAGGAGCGCAGCCACGGGCGGCGGCTCTCCCGGGCCCGGGCCAGGGCGTCCGTGAGCGCCATGAAGACGATGGGCATCAGCACCGCGTTGTAGTGCCAGTCGGTGCCCCAGTAGTGGTCGTCGTGGGAGGCGAACCGCCACGCCAGGGTGGGCAGGGCGACGATCAGGACGGGGGAGCGCAGGGCCAGCAGCCCCGTGGTGGGCAGCAGGATCCACAGCAGGGTGCGTATCGCGGTGTCGGCGGAGATCGTGGGCGCGGGGCCGGCGCCGCCGTCGAGCTTGTTCCAGTAGTCGTAGGCGCCGCTGGTGTTGAAGGCGGGGATGATCAGCCCGAAGGTGATCGCGGCGGCCGCCAGGCCGAAGGCCACCAGGCCGGCGGCCAGCGGGGTCGCGCTCTGCGGGACGCCCTCGCCGCGGGCCTTCGCGCCGCGCAGCCGGATCAGGAGGACCACGCCGATGGCCGCCGCGGTGATGCCCAGGTCCTCCTTGACCAGGACCAGGGGTGCGGCCCACCAGACCGCGGCCCGCCAGCGCCCGCGCACCACCGCTTCGAGGGAGAAGGCGAGCAGCGGCATCGCGAAGGCGATCTCGTGGAAGTCGAAGTCGACCGCGCGCTGCACGCCCCACGACAGCCCGTAGGCGATGCCGACGGCCAGCCCGCGCTTGCGGCCGAGGAGCCCGGCGGCGAGCCGGGCGACCGGTATCGCGGACAGGGCGAAGAGCGCGGCCTGGGCGACGAGGAGGGTGACCGGGCCGGGGAAGAGCCGGTAGAAGGGGGCGAGGAGCGCGGTGACCGGGCTGAAGTGGTCGCCGAGGATGTTGGTGCCCGGGCCCTTGAGGTCGGCTATGGGCGCCTGGAGGTGGGCGTACCCGCGGATGGCCTGCTCGAAGATGCCGAGGTCCCACGACATGGTGAGCATGCGGCGGTGCCGGCACACGGACAGCGCGGCGTAGAGGACGAAGAGGATCCCGGCGAGCCAGAAGGGATCCCAGCGTGGGGCCCGCAGGGCCGTGGCGCGGGGCCGGTCGCCGGGCGCTGCCTCGGCCGCGGGCCCGCCCGGTGCTGGAACGGTGGCGGCGGCCGAGTCCATGGGGGAGTCCTTTGTTCCGGGGCTGGGGGACGAGAAGATGACTGTCGGAAAAGATACGCGGAGCCTCACCGGCGCCCGCCCCCCTTTCCGAGAGACGAACGGGCTCCTTGGGCGGTTCGGCTGGAATGTGTCGTTCTTCTCTCGGATCCCGTCCGTTGAGCCGGTCGTCTTCCAGCTCGGCGAGGCCGTGGCGGCGCTCGGTGAATACCGTGCGCTCCTGCCGCGCTTCGAGAGCCGGCCCGACGCCCCGTCGACCCCGCGCAGTGGCCCGGACAGGTCAGGGCCTGAGCTCCGCGGCGCCATCCGCACATCCCGGCGCCGCGCGAATCGTTGGTCGAATCGGTGGCCCGGGCCACCCGGACTCCCTACCATCGATCAACGCAGGTCGATCACCGTCGCACGACCGCCGCCGGGAGGCTTCATGATCCGCCGAAGGACCGCGCTCTCCGTCACTGCCGCCGCGCTGCTCGCAGCGGCCCCGCTCCTGACCGCCTGCGCGCGGACGGCCCACCCGGGCGCCGCGGCCGTCGTGGGCGACGACCGGATCACCGTCTCGCAGCTGCAGCGCCAGGTGGAGGACGTGCGCGAGGCGCAGCGCTCCTCCCCGCAGGGCGAGCAGCTGACGGCGAACAGCGCCCGGCTCGGCCAGGACACCCTGGTCCGCCTCATCCAGTACCGGATCGTGGAGAAGGCCGGCAAGGACAACGGCGTCGCGGTCACCCGGCGGGAGCTGCAGCGCCAGCGCGCCGACGTCGAGGCCGCCAACGGAGGGGCCTCGACGGTGCGCGCCCGGTTCCTCGCCCTCGGCATCGCCCCCGACCAGATCGACCAGGCCCTCTCGGTGGACCTCGTCCGCGCCAAGCTGGACGGCAAGTTCGGCGCCGCCCGCACCAACCAGATCCTGATGCGCACCTCCGACGCCCTCCACGTCGACGTCAATCCGCGCTACGGGGTCTGGGACGGCAAGCGCGGCACCGCGCAGTCCGCGCTGGAGCCGTGGCTGCGGTCCGCCGCGGAGGCCGGGGCCGCCCGCCCGGCGTGATGCGCGCCCGGTTCGTGCCCTGCCGGCGCCCGGCGTGCGCCGCGCCCGGCCCGGTCCCCTAGGCTCGATCGCGTGAACGACTCCGCACCTGGCCGCATCGTCCTGCTCACCACCAGCCACCGGGTCGCCCCGGGGCTGCTGTCCTGGCCCGCGTGGCAGGCGCTCCGCGCCGCCGACCGGGTGCTGTGCGCCGACGCCGGCCACCCGCAGCTGCCGTACCTGCGGGAGGCCGGCGTCGAGGTCGAGCACGGCTCGGCCACGGCGCGCGAGCTGGTCGACTTCTGCTCGACCGGGCGGCGCAGCGCCGTGGTGCTCACCTCCGCCGAGGGCGAGTCCGCCCTCACCGACGGGCTGGCCCGGCTCGCCGGCTCCGGCCGGGAGACGATGCCCGCGCTGGAGCTGCTGCCCGGTTCGTACGACCTGCCCGGTGCCCGGCTGCTGGACCTGGTGCAGGTCATGGACCGGATCCGGGTGGCCTGCCCGTGGAGCGGCGTCCGCACCCACGAGGACCTCGCGAAGTACGCGCTGGAGGAGACGTACGAGCTGCTGGAGGCCATCGAGACCGGTGACCGCGAGGCGCTGCGCGAGGAGCTCGGCGACGTGCTGCTGCAGGTCGTCTTCCACGCCCGGATCGCGCAGGACGACCCGGACGAGCCGTTCTCCGTCGACGACGTCGCCGGCGTGATCGTCGACAAGCTCATCCACCGGCACCCGCACGTCTTCGGCGAGGAGTCCGCGGAGACGCCGGAGGACGTGCGCGCGCACTGGATGCGCACGAAGGACGCGGAGAAGGGCCGCGAGTCGGTCACCGAGGGCGTGCCGCTCGGCCAGCCGGCGCTCGCCCTGGCCGCGAAGCTGGCCTCCCGGGTGCGCTCGCAGGGCCTCGACGTCACCCTGCCCGCCGGCGACGGCATCGGCTACGAGCTGCTGGCGCTGGCCGTACGGGCGGAGGCAGCGGGCACGGACCCGGAGACGGCGCTGCGAGCCGCGGCCCGCACGTACCGCGACGCGATCCGCGCCGCGGAGGGTGTGTAGCGGCTGCGCCCTGAGGGAGCCACCGAAACCCGTTCAGCCTATTTACCGACTTGTCCCGGCGGTCGGCGGGTACCCGCATGGCATGCGCATTCAGTACGTACCCCTCGCCGACCTCGCCGCCCCGCACTGGGCCGGCGGGATCATCCAGTTCATCGTCGGCCTCTTCGTCGTCGCCCTGCTGATCGTCGCCGTGGTCAAGGGCTTCCGGAAGCGCGACGAGGAACCGCCGCCGCCGTCCCAGCCGCAGCGCAGGCAGGGCGCCTGGCAGACGCGGCAGGAGCACGACACCGGGCCCACCTCGCCCGACCACGGGCCGGGGCACAACGACGACGAGGAGAACCGGGTCGGCTACGTCACCGAGCACCGTGAAGCGGACGAGCTGCACCCCGAGGCGAACGGGGAGCGGGTGCTGCCGCACGAGGTGCGCAACCCCGGCAGCCACCCCGAGGAGCTCAGCGAGGAGCGCAAGAAGTGGAACCCGGGCGGCAGCGGCGGCTTCGGCAGCGGCGGCCCCGGCCACCACTGAGCACCGGCTCCCCCCCCCACTGAGCACCGGCTCCCCATCACCACTGAGCACCGGCTCGCCCCACCACTGAGCGGCGGCCCCCGCCGCCACTGAGCCGCCCCGCCGCGCCCCTAGTAGCGTCAAGGGGTGCACGACAAGAACGCCTCGCCGGTCCCGCCCGCCCCGCCCCTCTTCACCTGGGAATTCGCCGCCGACCCGTACCCCGCGTACGCGTGGCTGCGCGAGCACGCCCCGGTGCACCGCACCGCCCTGCCCAGCGGCGTGGAGGCGTGGCTGGTCACCCGGTACGCCGACGCCCGCCAGGCGCTCGCCGACCAGCGCCTGTCGAAGAACCCCGTGCACCACTCCGAGTCCGCCCACGGCAAGGGCAAGGTCGGCATCCCGGGCGAGCGCAGCGCCAATCTGATGACGCACCTGCTCAACATCGACCCGCCGGACCACACCCGGCTGCGCCGCCTGGTCTCGAAGGCGTTCACCCCGCGCCGGGTCGCCGAGTTCGCGCCCCGGGTGCAGGAGCTGACGGACCAGCTCATCGACGGCTTCGCCACCCGGGGGGAAGCCGACCTCATCCACGAGTTCGCCTTCCCGCTCCCCATCTACGCCATCTGCGACATGCTCGGCGTGCCCCGCGAGGACCAGGACGACTTCCGGGACTGGGCGGGAATGATGATCCGCCACGGTGGCGGGCCGCGCGGCGGAGTGGCGCGCTCGGTGAAGAAGATGCGGGGCTACCTGACCGAGCTGATCCACCGCAAGCGGGAGGATCCCGGTGAAGACCTCATCTCCGGTCTGATCAGGGCGAGTGACCACGGCGAGCACCTCACCGAGGACGAAGCCGCGGCCATGGCCTTCATCCTGCTCTTTGCGGGTTTTGAAACAACTGTGAACCTGATCGGTAACGGAACCTACGCCCTGCTGCGCAATCCGGAGCAGCGCGAGCGCCTCCAGCGCGCCCTCGCCGAGGGCGACGAGGGCCTGCTCGCGACCGGGGTCGAGGAACTGCTCCGCTACGACGGACCGGTGGAGCTCGCGACCTGGCGGTTCGCCACGCGGGACCTGACGATCGGCGGGCAGCGCATCGCCGAGGGCGACCCCGTCCTCGTCGTCCTCGCGGCCGCCGACCGCGACCCCGAGCGGTTCGCCGACCCCGATGCGCTGGACCTCTCCCGGCGCGACAACCAGCACCTCGGCTACGGCCACGGCATCCACTACTGCCTGGGTGCGCCCCTCGCCCGCCTGGAGGGCCAGGCGGCTCTGGCGACCCTGCTGCGGCGCCTTCCCGACCTGCGGCTGGGGGCCGATCCGGAGGAGCTGCGGTGGCGCGGCGGGCTCATCATGCGCGGTCTGCGCACCCTGCCCGTGGCCTTTACACCTGAAGACATTCCGGGCACAACCACCCAGGAGGGGTCGCCCGCCTGACCTCGCGTCAGTCGGCGTGATCTCGGCGTGACCTCCGCTACATCGGCTTGTGACTCCGGTGGGCCGTCGCTATCTTCAACCACCATTCGCCGCCGAACGAGAGGCAACCGCCCATGAGACCCGGAAACGGCCGACATCGCCGCCCCCGTCAGATACCCGCCATCGTGGTCGCCGCGGGGGTGACCGCCTCCGGAATCGCCATGCCGCTGCTGGCGGCCACCGGCGCGTCGGCAGCCGACGCCGGCACCTGGGACCGGGTGGCCCAGTGCGAGAGCGACGGCATGTGGAGCGCCAACTCCGGCAATGGGACCTACGGGGGACTGCAGCTGACCCAGGACCTCTGGGAGCGCCACGGCGGCCGCGAGTACGCCCCCCGGCCCGACCTCGCCAGCCGTGCGCAGCAGATCACCGTCGCCGAGCAGATCCTCGAGAGCCGTGGCACCAGCCCCTGGTCGAGCTGCGCGGCGAGCGCGGGCCTCACCTCGGGCGGGACCCCGGCGGAGGTCAACCCGGGCGGCACACACGCCCCCGCGAGCGACTCGACGCCTTCACGCGCCCCGGAGCGCACCACTTCGCACTCCACGCCGTCCGAGCCGTCCGAGCCCTCCGGGCACGGCAAGCCTTCCGACGCTTCCACGTCTCCCTCGCCGTCCGGAAAGCCGTCGCCGGGCTCCTCGACGAGCCCCTCGGCCGACCCCTCCAAGCAGCCTTCGGGGCAGCCGTCGACCGGTCAGCCGTCGCCGGGTCAGTCCTCCGGTCAGCCGTCCGGCCGGCCCTCCGGCAGCCCGTCGTCCGACGCGCCGTCACCCGACCCCTCGGGCACGCCGGGCGACGGGAAGTCCGGTGAGCCGCAGGAAGGCCGGCACCGCAAGCCTTCGACGTCCCCCACGGACGACCCGGCCCGGATCCCGGACGGTTCGGCCACGCCCGCTGCCGGCGATTCCGGTTCGCCCGCGGGGCAGACGCCCGGCGAGGGCGGCGCGGGTACGGGCAAGCACCGTGCCGACCCGTCGCGTTCGGAGGACGAGGGCCGTACGTCGCGGGGCGGCGGCGATGCACGCACCGGCAGCCCCACGCCCACCGACTACACCGTGCGCCCCGGTGACAACCTGTCAGTCATCGCCGAACAGCATGCGGTCAAGGGAGGTTGGCAGTCTCTGTATCAGCGCAATGAGAAAGCGGTCGGAACCGATCCCGACCTGATCCGTCCTGGTCAGAGGCTTGAGGTCGGTAAATAGACCGGTAGTTCGCGGCGAATGTCCGTTCCAGTCGAAAGTGAGACATGGGTCTCTTTGCCTGGTGGCGGAATGCGGTCTTCCCGAAACTGGCAAACCGTCTCTCACCTGCGGAAACGCGATGTTCCCCTGGGTAACCAGGGGCAACTGTGGCTGGAAAGAGGGGTTTGAACCCTTGCCGCGACTGTGTTTACCGTCGTGTCCGCTCGCCACCGCGGGCACCACGGTCGCCACGCCGAATCCTGCCGGCGATCGGGGGAGTCGTCGCGCAAGCGCCGTAGGCAGGAGCGGGGGAACCAAGGTAGGCGCCGGAAACGGCTCCTCGGCGAAAGCCGCGGGTCCGGGACCGGCTAGGGGTGAAGCCGAGTGTGCTCGCACACGAAGCCGGGCGAACTCACAGCCCGAACCCGACAGCTCACCTCGCAGGCGTCGGTGAGGAAACGACTTATGTCCAAGGGCAAGCACCGTCGTCCGTCCAAGGCCGTCCGCATCTTCACGCTCGCCGGTGTCACCGGTGCAGCTGTCGCCGCCCCGCTGATGGTCGCCACCTCCGCCAACGCCGCCTCCGTCTCGACGTGGGACAAGGTCGCCCAGTGCGAGTCCGGTGGCAACTGGTCCATCAACACCGGCAACGGCTACTACGGCGGTCTGCAGTTCTCGCAGTCCTCCTGGAACGCCGCCGGCGGCCAGAAGTACGCCGACCGCGCCGACCACGCCTCCAAGAGCGCCCAGATCGCCGTGGCCGAGCGGCTGCTCGCCATGCAGGGCCCGGGCGCCTGGGGCTGCGCCGGTCCCGGCGGCCTGACGGCCGGCGGCCCGAAGGCGAACGTCGACCCGTCCGGTTCGGGCTCGGTCAGCAAGTCCACCAAGTCCTCCCGCACGGGCGGCACCGTCTCGGGCAAGTCCCACGCGGACCGCAGCGAGCGCCAGGCCGCGCCCAAGAAGGCCGCGCCGCAGCGCACCGCCCCGCAGGCCACCGAGCGCGACGAGGCCCCGGCCCAGAAGCGGACCGCCCCGGGCCACTCGGCGCAGTCCTACAAGGTCGGCAACGGCGAGTACGAGGTCAAGGAGGGCGACACCCTCTCCAAGATCGCCGAGGCCCAGCACGTCAAGGGCGGCTGGCAGAAGCTGTACGACCGCAACAAGGACATCGTCCAGGACGCGGACGTGATCTACGTCGGCCAGAAGCTGCACCTCAGCTGATCCGGGCAGGGCGGTCCACTCCGGTGGGCCGCCCTTCTCCGCTCCCGGCGGGACCGCCCCGCTCCGATGCGCCGCCCCGAGCGCGCACCGGAGCGGGGCTCAGCCGTTTCCGGATCGCCGTTCGGATTCCGGATCCGCCATACATACGGTGTTCTGGGCTTTTGTGCTGTTTTTTAGGCTTTTTCGGCCCGGGAAGGCGATCCAACGGCGAGGCGAGCCTCCGGGGCCCGTTAGGCTCGTGCTGCAGAACCACAGACACACACGAAGGAGACGCACGTGCCGTCTATCGACGTCGTCGTAGCTCGCGAGATCCTCGACTCGCGAGGCAACCCCACGGTCGAGGTCGAGGTCGGCCTCGACGACGGCTCCACGGGCCGTGCCGCCGTGCCGTCCGGTGCTTCCACCGGTGCCTTCGAGGCCATCGAGCTCCGTGACGGTGACAAGAACCGTTACCTGGGCAAGGGCGTCGAGAAGGCCGTCCTCGCCGTCATCGAGCAGATCGGCCCGGAGCTCGTCGGCTACGACGCCACCGAGCAGCGCCTGATCGACCAGGCCATGTTCGACCTGGACGCCACCGACAACAAGGGCTCGCTCGGCGCCAACGCCATCCTGGGCGTCTCCCTGGCCGTCGCGCACGCCGCCTCCGAGGCGTCCGACCTGCCGCTCTTCCGCTACCTGGGCGGCCCGAACGCGCACCTGCTGCCCGTTCCGATGATGAACATCCTCAACGGTGGGTCGCACGCCGACTCCAACGTGGACATCCAGGAGTTCATGATCGCGCCGATCGGCGCGGAGTCCTTCTCCGAGGCCCTGCGCTGGGGCACCGAGGTCTACCACACCCTCAAGTCGGTCCTGAAGACCAAGGGCCTGTCCACCGGTCTGGGCGACGAGGGCGGCTTCGCGCCGAACCTCGGCTCCAACCGCGAGGCCCTCGACCTCATCCTCGAGGCCATCAAGCAGGCCGGCTACACCCCCGGCCAGGACATCGCGCTCGCGCTCGACGTGGCCGCCTCCGAGTTCTACAAGGACGGCGTCTACAAGTTCGAGGGCCAGGACCGCACGGCCGCCGAGATGACGGACTACTACGCCGAGCTCGTCGCGGCGTACCCGCTCGTCTCCATCGAGGACCCGCTGTTCGAGGACGACTGGGACGGCTGGAAGACCATCACCGAGAAGCTCGGCGACAAGGTCCAGCTCGTCGGTGACGACCTGTTCGTCACCAACCCCGAGCGCCTCGGCCGCGGCATCGAGGAGGGCGCCGCCAACGCCCTGCTGGTCAAGGTCAACCAGATCGGCTCGCTGACCGAGACCCTGGACGCCGTCGAGCTGGCCCAGCGCAACGGCTTCAAGTGCATGATGTCCCACCGCTCCGGCGAGACCGAGGACGTCACCATCGCCGACCTGGCCGTCGCCACCAACTGCGGCCAGATCAAGACCGGCGCCCCGGCCCGCTCCGAGCGCGTCGCCAAGTACAACCAGCTCCTGCGCATCGAGGAGATCCTGGACGACGCCGCGGTCTACGCCGGCCGCAGCGCCTTCCCGCGCTTCAAGGGCTGACGTTCCGGGGGCCGGAATCCCCGGGGGCGGAAGCTCCCGGGGCTGACACGGCCTCAGGGGAGCAGCCTCACCACGTCCCCGGCCACGGTCCCGTACCGTGGCCGGGGACGTACGTTCGTAGCGAGGCTGCGGGCGACCAGGACCTCGGGGAGGCGAAGTGGCGGCGGAACGCTCCACCGCGACCAGACTCAGGGCACTCGGCTCGGTGCTCGTCCAGGGCCCCACGGCCCGCGTCTACCGCGCGCGGGGCCCGCGCCGCAGCCGGCTCACCGGCCGTGCGGCGCTGCTGGCGCTCGTCGTGTGCTCGCTGGTGGTCGCCCTCGCCTATCCCATGCGCCAGTGGGTCACCCAGCGCTCCGACATCGCCGACCAGCGCCGCCAGTCCGAGCGCGCCCGCGAGCAGGTGAAGCGCCTGGAGGACGAGAAGGCGCGGCTGGAGGACCCGGCGTACGTCGAGCAGCAGGCGCGCGAGCACCTGCACTACCTGCGCCCCGGGGAGACCGGCTACAGCGTGGTCGACGGCAGCGGCACCGCCCGGCGCCCGCGCGACCAGGGCGCCGCCGACCGCCCCTGGTACAGCAATCTGTGGGACGGTGTGGACGCCGCGGACACCCCGCGCTGACCGTGCCCGCCGGCCCTCTCCCCCCCTTCTTCACGACCCGCCTCCCGCACGACCTGCCGACACCACCGAGCGAAGACGACACGAGCGAGCACATGGACACCCCTCCGCCCCAGACCGAGTCCACCGAGCCCACCGACGCCGACATCGAGGCGTTCAAGCAGCAGCTGGGCCGTCCGCCGCGCGGACTGCGCGCCATCGCCCACCGCTGCCCCTGCGGTCAGCCGGACGTGGTCGAGACCGCGCCCCGGCTGCCGGACGGCACGCCGTTCCCGACGACGTACTACCTGACCTGCCCGCGCGCCGCCTCCGCGATCGGCACGCTGGAGGGCTCGGGCCTGATGAAGGAGATGCAGGACCGGCTGGCGACCGACCCGGAGCTGGCCGCCGCCTACCGCGCCGCGCACGAGGACTACCTCCGCCGCCGCGACGCGATCGAGGTCCTGGAGGGCTTCCCGAGCGCGGGCGGCATGCCCGACCGCGTCAAGTGCCTGCACGTCCTGGTGGGTCACTCGCTGGTGGCGGGCCCGGGCGTGAACCCCTTCGGCGACGAGGCGCTGGCGCTGCTGCCGGAGTGGTGGGCCAAGGGCCCGTGCGTCACGCCGTGCGGGGGTGACGAGAAGTGACCCGCGTCGCCGCCGTCGACTGCGGCACCAACTCCATCCGTCTCCTCGTCGCCGATCTCGACCCGGCGACCGGCGCGTTCACCGAGCTCGACCGCCGGATGACGATCGTCCGCCTGGGGCAGGGCGTGGACCGCACGGGCCGGCTGGCGGAGGAGGCCCTGGAGCGGACCTTCGCGGCCTGCCGGGAGTTCGCGGAGGTCATCCGCGACCTGAAGGCCGAGCGCGTGCGGTTCGTCGCCACCTCCGCCTCGCGGGACGCCGAGAACCGCGAGGACTTCGTGCGCGGCGTCGTCGGCATCCTGGGCGTGGAGCCCGAGGTGATCAGCGGTGACCAGGAGGCCGAGTTCTCCTTCACCGGCGCCACCAAGGAGCTCTCCGGCCGGGACGACCTGGCCAGGCCGTTCCTCGTCGTGGACATCGGCGGCGGCTCCACGGAGTTCGTCGTGGGCGAGGAGCACGTCCGGGCGGCGCGCAGCGTCGACGTGGGCTGCGTGCGCATGACGGAGCGCCACCTCGTCGCGGAGGGCGCCGTGGTGGACCCCGCGACGCCCGAGCGCATCGCGGCGATACGCGCGGACATCGAGGCCGCGCTGGACCTCGCCGAGGAGACCGTCCCGCTGGAGGAGGCCCGTACGCTCGTCGGCCTCGCCGGCTCGGTGACCACGGTCGCGGCGATCGCGCTGGGCCTGACCGAGTACGACTGGACGCGCATCCACCACGCGCGGATCTCTCTGGAGCAGGTCCGGGAGATCACCGGGAAGCTGCTCGCCTCGACGCACGAGCAGCGTGCGGCGATCCCCGTGATCCACCCGGGCCGGGTCGACGTGATCTGCGCCGGGGCGCTCGTCCTGCAGGCCGTCATGGAGCGCGTGGGCGCCCACGAGGTCGTCGTCAGCGAACACGACATTCTGGATGGAATCGCCTGGAGCATCGCCTGAGAAGGCGCCCCGAGGAGGCCCCTTCGGGGGCCTCCGGGAAAAAGTTCGTGAAATCCTTCACATGAAAAAAGGGAGCGTTGGCGGCGCGAAGGGGCCTGTTGGGCCCTTCCGGGGCCCCCGGAGCCCTCTGCGGCGGGATGCCGTCCGGTTTCGGGCGGGTTAAAGGGCCGCTTATGTGATCGCCGACGTGGCAGTGGTCTAGTCAACTTGAGACCCGCAAGGCCAGTTCAACAGGGGTTCACAACGTGCCCGCCGGCCAACTGGTTCCCTTACGGGCGTATGGCATGGGTCACGGTGGCGGCGGAGTGTAGCAGATACCCCTCGACCCCTTGTGAAGGGGCTCACGAGCATGCCCGTGGAGAGTGCTGGATACTCGAATCATGAGCACCACGGAGCGTCCACGGATCCTCGTAGTAGGCGGTGGGTACGTCGGCCTGTACGCGGCGCGCCGCATCCTCAAGAAGATGCGGTACGGCGAGGCGACCGTCACGGTCGTCGACCCGCGTTCGTACATGACCTACCAGCCCTTCCTGCCCGAAGCAGCTGCCGGCAGCATCTCCCCCCGCCACGTCGTGGTGCCGCTGCGACGCGTGCTCCCCAAGGCGGAGGTCCTCACCGGCCGCGTCACCACCATCGACCAGGACCGCAAGGTCGCCACCGTCGCGCCGCTCGTCGGCGAGGCGTACGAGCTGCCCTTCGACTACCTGATCGTCACGCTCGGCGCCGTCTCCCGCACCTTCCCGATCCCCGGCCTCGCCGAGAACGGCATCGGCATGAAGGGCGTCGAGGAGGCCATCGGCCTGCGCAACCACGTCCTCGAGCAGCTCGACAAGGCTGACTCGACGACCGACGAGGAGATCCGCCGCAAGGCGCTGACCTTCGTCTTCATCGGCGGCGGCTTCGCGGGTGCGGAGACCATCGGCGAGGTCGAGGACATGGCGCGCGACGCCGCCAAGTACTACCCCAACGTCAAGCGCGAGGACATGCGGTTCGTCCTCGTCGACGCCGCCGACAAGATCCTCCCCGAGGTCGGCCCCAAGCTCGGCGCGTACGGCAAGGCCCACCTGGAGAGCCGCGGCATCGAGATCCACCTCTCGACGTCGATGGACTCCTGCGTCGACGGCCACGTCGTGCTGAAGAACGGCCTCGAGGTCGACTCCAACACCATCGTGTGGACCGCGGGCGTCAAGCCCAACCCGGCGCTGGCCCGCTTCGGCCTGCCGCTCGGCCCGCGCGGTCACGTCGACACCCTGCCGACCCTCCAGGTCAACGGCACCGACTACATCTGGGCCGCGGGCGACAACGCCCAGGTCCCGGACCTCGTCGGCCGCGCCGCGGGCAACGAGAACGCCTGGTGCCCGCCGAACGCCCAGCACGCGCTGCGCCAGGCCAAGGTCCTCGGCGACAACGTCATCTCGGCCATGCGGGGCTTCTCGGCCGCGCAGACCGAGTACAAGCACGCCAACAAGGGTGCGGTGGCGGGCCTCGGCCTCCACAAGGGCGTCGCGATGATCGTCATGGGCAAGATGAAGATCAAGCTCAAGGGCCGTCTCGCCTGGTACATGCACCGTGGCTACCACGGTCTGGCCATGCCGACCTGGAACCGGAAGATCCGCGTCTTCGCGGACTGGACCCTCGGCATGTTCCTCAAGCGCGAGGTCGTCTCGCTGCGCGCCATGGAGAACCCCCGCGAGGAGTTCTACGAGGCCGCGAAGCCGGCCCCGCAGCCCAAGGCCGACTCCGTCCCCTCGGAGAAGGCGAAGGCCTCCTAACGGCGGTCGCGGCTCGGCCGCGGTCAACCAGTCGGCAACGGCGTCCACCAATCCGTGGGGTGGGCGCCTTTGTCGTATGTCCGGCCACCCACAGTTGATCTAATCTGACTGAACGGGACTACCGTGCCGACTCTTGGTGTTTAGGTGTCAGTTGAACGTTTCTCCTGACCTTGCATCATGGAGGTGTGTGCGACATGGCCGACGCCGCTCGACGGCTCACCGCGCTCGCGGAAGAGGTCCTGGGAGCCCCGCTCCCGGTCCGGATCCGCGCCTGGGACCGCAGCGAGTACGGCCCCCCGGGCACATCCGGTGCCCCCGTCCTGGTCATCCGCCGCCGCCGTGCCCTGCGCCGGCTGCTGTGGAAGCCGGGCGAGCTGGGCCTCGCCCGCGCCTGGGTCGCGGGCGACATCGACGTCGAGGGCGATCTCTACGAGGCGCTCGAGCTCCTGGCCGGCTCGCTCTGGGAGCGCGGCGAGGAAACGCGCCGCTCCGGCCTCGCCGCCCTGCTGTCGGCCGTGCGCGACCCGCGCCTGCGCGCCGCGGGCGGTGAGCTCGTCAAACTGGCCGGCCCCGGGCTGCCGCCCCGGCCGCCCCGCGAGGAGGCCCGCAGGACCGGCGGCCCCCTGCACACCCTGCGCCGCGACAAGCAGTCCATCAGCCACCACTACGACGTCGGCAACACCTTCTACGAGCGCGTCCTCGGCCCCTCCATGGTCTACTCCTGCGCCTACTGGGGGAGCGACGGGGACGGGGCCTCCACCCTTGAGGAGGCCCAGAGCGCCAAGCTCGACCTCGTCTGCCGCAAGCTCGACCTCCGCCCCGGGCAGCGCCTCCTCGACGTCGGCTGCGGCTGGGGCTCGATGGTGCTCCACGCGGCCCGCGAGTACGGGGTGAGCGCCGTCGGCATCACCCTCTCCGAGGAGCAGGCCGCGTACGCCCGCAAGCGCGTCGCCGAGGCCGGTCTGACCGAGCGCATCGAGATCCGCGTCCAGGACTACCGCGAGATCTCCGACGGCCCCTTCGACGCCGTCTCCTCCATCGGCATGGCCGAGCACGTCGGCTCGGCGCTCTACGCCGAGTACGCCGCCGACCTGCACGCGCTGCTGAAGCCCGGCGGCCGGCTGCTCAACCACCAGATCGCCCGCCGGCCCCTGCGGGACGAGGAGGCGTACGAGGTCGACGAGTTCATCGACCGCTACGTCTTCCCCGACGGCGAGCTCGCCCCCGTGGGGCGGACCGTCGCCCAGCTGGAGGAGGCCGGGTTCGAGGTGCGCGACGTGGAGTCGCTGCGCGAGCACTACGCCCTGACGCTGCGTCAGTGGGTGGTCAACCTCCAGCAGAACTGGCAGGAGGCCGTGCGACTGACCTCGCCCGGCCGCGCCCGGGTCTGGCGGCTGTACATGGCCGCCTCGGCGCTGTCCTTCGAGCGCAACAGGATCGGCGTCAACCAGGTGCTGGCCGTCCGTACGCCCGAAACGGGGGCGGCGGGGATGCCGCTGCGGGCGCGTAACTGGCGCTAGACGCGCGGAGGCCCCGCGGTGCACTGCCGCGGGGCCCCTCTTCCGTGCGTGCCGGTCCGTCCGTGCCGGCTACTCCGCCTTGATGGCGGACAGCATGTTCAGCTTCGCCGCCCGGCGGGCCGGCCACAGCGCGGCCAGTACGCCGACCACCGCGGCCAGCAGCAGGAACAGGCCCATCCGGCCCCACGGGAGCACCAGCTCGTAGGTGCTCAGGCCCTTGCGGATGAGGTCGCCCGCGGCCCAGCCGAAGAAGACGCCCAGGGCCACGCCCATCACGCCGCCGAAGAGCGAGATGACCAGCGACTCCAGACGGACCATCCGCTTGATGCCCTTGCGGTCCAGGCCGATGGCGCGCAGCATGCCGATCTCCTGCTGGCGCTCGAAGACGGACATGGCCAGGGTGTTGATGACGCCGAGGACGGCGACGATCACGGCCATGGCCAGCAGGCCGTAGAGCATGTTCAGCAGGAGGTTGATCATCCTGGAGATGCCGTCCGAGATGTCCTGCTTGGTCTGGATCTGAATGGCGGGGTTGTCGCCGAGGGCCTTGCGCAGCGAGTCCTCGACGGCCTCGCCGGCGCCGTTCTTGGTCTTGACCATCACCTGGTGGTCGTTGATCTCGCTCAGGTGCGGGGTCAGCGTCCTGTTGTCGACCATGATGCCGCGCATCAGCTCGTTGCCCTTGTAGACGCCGGCGACCGTCAGACGGCCCTTCTTGCCGTCCTCGAAGGTCACGTCGAAGGACGAGCCGGTCTTCCAGTGGTTGATGCGGGACAGGGCGTCGTCGATGACGACCTTGTCACCGGCGACGGTGAACCTGCCCGAGGTGAAGTCCAGCTTCGTCAGCTTCCCGACGGCCTCGCCGTTGACGCCCCTGAGCAGCTGGTGGTCGCCGTCGATGCGGGCCGGGGACTGGCGCATCGGGCTGGTGGCCGTGACGTCGGGGTGCGCGGCGAGCTTCTTCTCCACGTCCGGGGAGAGCGGGGTCATGGTCGCCATGGAGACGACGTAGTCGGCCTTGAGGGACTCCGTGGCCATCTTGTCGATGGCCTTCTGGACGCTGCCCGCGATCACGGTCAGGCCGGTGATCAGGGTGAGGCCGATCATCAGCGCGGAGGCGGTCGCGGCGGTGCGGCGCGGGTTGCGCACGGCGTTCTGCCGGGCGAGCTTGCCGGGCATGCCGAACAGGCGCAGCAGCGGGGCCCAGGCGGCGATCACCGGGCGGGACAGCAGCGGGGTCAGGACGAAGATGCCGATGAGGACGACGGCCGCGCCCAGGCCCAGCACGGTGGAGCTGCTCGCCGTCAGCACGACGGCCGCGCCGATGGCGGTGATGGCGCCGCCGATGCTGTTGCGGACGACCAGGGACTTGGTGGTGGCCACGGCGTGGATGCTGTTCATCGCGGCGACCGGCGGGATCTTGGCGGCGCGGCGGCCGGGCAGCCATGCGGCCAGCATCGTGACGACGATGCCGACGACCAGCGAGACCAGGACCGTGTCCGGGGCGATCACCAGCGGGCCGTCGGGGATGCTGTTGCCCGTGCTGCTGATGAGCGTGCGCAGGCCGGCGCCGATGCCGATGCCCGCGATCAGTCCGGCGATGCCGGCGACCGCGCCGACGACGAACGCCTCGATCAGCACGGAGCGGGTGATCTGGCGGCGGCTCGCGCCGACCGCGCGCATCAGGGCCAGCTCCTTGGTGCGCTGGGCGACCAGCATGGTGAAGGTGTTGGCGATGATGAAGATGCCGACGAAGAGCGAGATGCCGGCGAAGACCAGGAGGCTGGTCCGCATGCCGTCCATGCTCTGGGCGATGATCTTCGCCTCGTCGTCGGCGAGCTCCTTGCCCGTGATCGACTTCGCGTCCTTCGGCAGGACCTTGTCGACGGCGGACTTCAGCGCGGCCTGCGAGGTGCCGGCGGCGGCCTTCACGTCGATCTGGCTGAACTCGCCGGGCTTGCCGTAGTGCTTCTGCGCGGTCGGGGTGTCGAAGAGGGCCAGGCTGCCACCGGCGGAGACGGCGCCGTCGTCCGTGGTGAAGATGCCGGTGAGCTTCTGCGAGAGCACGGGGCCGTCGACGGAGATCCGGACGGTGTCGCCGACCTTGTAGCCGGCGCGCTCGGCGGTCTTGGCGTCGAGGGCGATCTCGCCGGAGCCCTGCGGCGCGCGGCCGCTCTTCATGGGGTAGCGGGCGTCCTTGCCGCCGGGGCCCGGGTAGTAGTTGGCGCCGGAGGAGGAGAAGCCCTCGCCTATCAGCTTGCCGTGCTTGTCGGCGATGGCCGCGAAGCCGTTGACGGAGCCGGTGGCGGAGGCGGCGCCGGGCACCTTGGCGGTCCGGTCCAGCAGGCCCTGGCTGAGCCGGGGGGTCTCGCCGGGCTTGCCGTCCTCGCCGTCCTGGTGACGGGGCTGGACGGCGACGTCGACCTTGTCGTAGCCCTTCTGGGAGCTCTTCTGGTAGGCGTCGGAGATGGTCGAGGTGAAGACCAGGGTGCCGGAGACGAAGGCCACGCCGAGCATCACGGCGAGTACGGTCATCAGCAGCCGGGCCTTGTGCGCGAGCACGTTGCGCAAGGCGGTACGGAACATGGTCTGTGTGTCCTGGGGGAGTGGGCCCGTGCCGGGCCGTCGTCGGGAGGCTGGGAGCGGCGGAGCCGTCTCTCAGCTCGTGCGGCCCTTGGCGTCGAAGCGCTTCATGCGGTCGAGGACCGCGTCCGCCGTGGGCTCGCGCATCTCGTCGACGATGCGGCCGTCGGCGAGGAAGACCACACGGTCGGCGTAGGACGCGGCCACGGGGTCGTGGGTGACCATGACGACGGTCTGGCCGAGCTCGCGCACCGAGTTGCGCAGGAAGCCCAGGACCTCGGCGCCGGAGCGCGAGTCGAGGTTTCCGGTGGGCTCGTCCGCGAACATGATCTCGGGCTTGCCGGCCAGGGCGCGGGCGACGGCCACGCGCTGCTGCTGACCGCCGGAGAGCTGGTTCGGGCGGTGCTTGAGGCGCCCGGAGAGGCCGACGGTGTCGACGACCATGTCCAGCCACTGGCGGTCGGGCTTCCGGCCGGCGATGTCCATCGGCAGGGTGATGTTCTCCAGGGCGGTCAGCGTCGGGAGGAGGTTGAACGCCTGGAAGATGAAGCCGATCTTGTCGCGCCGCAGTCGCGTGAGCTTCTTGTCGTTGAGCGTGGTCAGCTCGGTGTCGCCGATCGTGGCCGAGCCGCCGGAGACCGAGTCCAGGCCCGCCATGCAGTGCATCAGGGTGGACTTGCCGGAGCCCGAGGGGCCCATGATCGCGGTGAACTCGGCCTGCCGGAATTCGACGGAGACCGCGTCCAGGGCGACCACCTGGGTCTCGCCCTGTCCGTAGACCTTGGAGAGGCCCGTGGCGCGGGCCGCCACTGCCGTGGGGCGGGCGGCGGTCTGGACGCCGTAGGGGGAGGTGGTCACGGGGCGGGCTCCTGTCGGGACGACGGCTGCGGGTACTTCTCCATCGTCCGTGCCGCGCGGCCTCCCGGGATCAGACCCTGTTCCCGTTCGCGGGGCAGACCTCGGTCTGACCCGGGAGGGCGCTTCTCCTCCTTGGGTATGACGCCGGGCACCGCCCCGGAGGCCGCCCGGGGGCCCGGGGGACGGGGCGGCGAGATTGCGACAATTCCGCAGGCCGCCCGGGGTCCCCCGGTGAACGGGCGGTATCGGCCCGTGGCATGTGCCTTTGGCGTCGTTCCTGCACTGATGCACCCTCAGTTGCCAATAAAATAAGACAACCTCGGGTCATCGTTCCGCTGTTTGGGGGGCGCTCCCCGGCTAGGCTCGTCCTGCTCTCCTCTTACCAGGGAGGCTCGCGCGCCTTTCCCTGCCTGTACGCCCGAGAGCGCTGCCCGGATGGTGGAATGCAGACACGGCGAGCTTAAACCTCGCTGGCCCTTCGGGCCGTGCCGGTTCAAGTCCGGCTCCGGGCACTCACCTGCTCTGTGTCCCCCACTCTCCGTAGGGAACCGGGTGCCGCCCGTTTGCGTTCTCCCCCTAGTGGTGGGGGAGGGTGCGCCGGAAAAGATCCTTCCCAAGCACGAGCGCATTCTTTTGCCTACCTATTACTCTTGGTCGCAAGGCCGCGCAGGGCGGCCATGGATGGAGTGAGGATGAGGAGCAGCAACCCGGTCTTCTCGCGGCGGTTCCGCGGCAACAACGGCTACGCGGGCTTCAACGCGGCGCCGCAGGCCGGGACCGCGGCCCAGGGCAACCCGTACGCGAACAATCCGTACGCGCAGCAGCCCGCCAACCCGTACGCCACCAACCCTTACGCCCAGGGCGGCCCGGATCTCCAGCAGGGCTATCCGCAGGCCCCCGCCACCACGGGCCGCATGACGATGGACGACGTCGTCATGCGCACCGGCATGACGCTCGGCACGGTCATCCTGGCCGCGGCCGTCGGCTGGGGGCTGAACGTCCCGGTCGCGCTCGGCTACGGCGCCGGCTTCGTCGCGATGCTCCTGGGCTTCGCCCAGTCGATCTTCCTGCGCAAGCCGGTCCCCGCGGTGATCCTCGCGTACGCCGCGTTCGAGGGCCTCTTCCTCGGCGTGGTCAGCAAGGCCTTCAACCACTACGCGCAGGGCGCCCCGGTCCAGGCCGTGCTCGGCACGATGCTCGTCTCGGTCGGCGTGCTCATCGCGTACAAGACCCGCCTGATCCGCGTCAACCGGCGCTTCACCCGCTTCGTGACGGCGGCCGTGATCGGCTTCGTCCTGCTGATGATGGTGAACATGCTGTTCGCCGTGATCGGCGGCGGCGACGGCCTCGGCCTGCGCACGGGCTGGCTGGGCATCCTCGTCGGCGTCGTCGGCGTGCTGATCGGCGCGGCGGTTCTCGCGCTCGACTTCAAGCAGGTCGAGGACGGCATTCAGTACGGTGCGCCCCGCGAGGAGTCGTGGTTCTCGGCCTTCGGCCTCACGGTCTCCCTGGTGTGGATCTACATTCAGATGCTGCAGCTGATCGGCGTCCTCAACGAGGACTAGCCGGTCGGCAGTGAATGAAGTCGGAGAGCGATCTCCGTGAGCGAAGGGCCCGGGAAGATTTCCCGGGCCCTTCGCCGTATGCGCCTTCGGATCCGCATCGGGCGGACGAACGGGGGTGTCGTCCGCCCCGTGCGGAGTGCGGTGGGCGCCGCGCTACAGAAGCTTCCGGGCGGCCCGCCGGAGGTCGTACTCGTGGACGATCGCCTTGGCGTGGCCATATGCGAGGTCGTGCTCTCCGCGCAGCCAGCTGACCTTCTCCTCGAAGCGGAAGAGAGAAGGTCCTTCCTCGACCGTGCGCAGCCAGTCGGCCACTTCGCGGCCGGTGCAATGGGGGATTCGGGAGAGCAGGTTCCGGTGGGTCTCGTCGGAGAAGACGTGGGACATCGGCGCCTCCGGACGCGTCGAATGATGGTCCTTCATGTCACCGTGCCCGACTGTGCAGACGTTGGCAACACTCCCGCAACGGCGCATAGGCTCGCGCTGTGGATGATGTGACGTCTCTTCTGGCCGCCGTGGACGCTTTCGCCGACCGGCTGCGTGCCCTGCCGCAGTCCCGCCTGAGCAGGGGAGCGGCCGCGGAAGCGCTGTCCCTCGCCCGGGAGCTGGCGGTGTGGGCGCAGCGGATCGAGGAACCCGGGACCGTGGTGCCGAGGGAAATGCCCGAAGCGGGGATGTTCGCGGTCGCCGACCAAGTGGCGGTGGCCGGTCACGATTTGGCCGAGGCCCTCGCGGCCGACGGCGCCGGGCGGGCGCCGGAGGGGGTCGGCGCGGCGGAGGCCGTGGCGCTGATCGAGGCGGCGGCGAAGCGGTGCGGCTTGTAGCGGACCCGTCACCCCGTCACAGCGACGCGATCACCCGGTCCGCGAGGACGTAGACCTTCTCCGTCCCGCAGCCGAAGGTCAGGGCGTACGCGCCGGAGACCCCGGAGCCGCCCAGCAGGACGGGGGCGTCGCCGGCGTCCAGGGCGTCCGAGAGGCGCTCGGCGGTCTCGCGGTGGCCGGGGGTCATGCAGACGGTGGTGCCGTCGGCGAAGACGTAGACGTCGAGCGTGCCGAGCGGGCCGGGGCGCACGTCGGTCAGCGGGATGCGGGCCTCCGCGAGCTCGCCGAGCCGCTCCACCGTGCTCTCGTGGTCGCCGCCGGCCGCCACGGGCGAGAAGTCGGGGTGGGAGGGGTGGCGGCGGCGGGCGGCGGCCAGCTCGGGGGAGTCCGCGGCCTCGGCCTCGGCGGCCGCGGCCTCGGAGAACTCCGCGAACTCGGCGAGCTCGGCCAGCCCCGCGAGCTCGGCCAGCGGCTCCAGGCCGACGAGGTCGGCCTGGCGGGGCAGGTAGAGGCCGCCGTAGGGGCCCTCGGCGAGGTCGTCGCCGAGGCCGGTCAGGCCGGGCAGGGACGGGACGTCGCCGGCTCCGCCGAGCTCGCGGGCCTCCTGGGCGGCCCAGAACGCACGGGCCTCGGCGAGCTCCCGCTCGCGCTCCTCGGCGAGGGCGTCGGCGACGGCCGCCCGTATTTCCGCGAGCTCCGCACCGGGGGCGGGGCGGGCGGCGGGCACGGTGGGCTGCTGCGCGTGGCGCTCGGCCGTGGCGGCGGCGAGGTCGGCGCGCAGGGCGGTGATCTGGCGGCGCAGGCCGCGAGTGGCGTGCAGGGCGGCGGCGCCCGCGGCCGTGGCGGTGGCCGCGGCCAGCAGCAGGGCAAGGGACATGGCGCTCACTGACGTACTCCCGGTTGCTATGGATCCCCCAGATTCCTACCTCAGCTTGAGGCGTGCTCCCAGGAGACCCCAGTGCAAAACGTCATGAAGCGGGCGGGACTTACGTCCCGGACGTTGTCCCTTCAACATCTCTGACCTGCGGAAACGAATCGCCCCCGGGACGTTGGTCACATCCTGGGGGCGATTCGGTCACGGTTGCGCAAGCGGCCCGTGAGGCCGTCCGTCCTCAGCTCAGCCGCTCGCGTTCATGGTCGCGCTGAGCTTCGGCGCCGCGGAGGGCAGGTGCCGTCCTCGTTCCTCGGACGCCACCTGCCCTCCGCCGCACCTCAGCTCAGCCGCTCGATGACCATCGCCATGCCCTGGCCGCCGCCGACGCACATGGTCTCCAGGCCGAACTGCTTGTCGTGCCACTGCAGCGAGTTGATGAGCGTGCCGGTGATCCGGGCGCCCGTCATGCCGAAGGGGTGGCCGACGGCGATGGCGCCGCCGTTGACGTTCAGGCGGTCGATGTCGATGCCGAGCGCCTGGTAGGCCGGGATGACCTGGGCGGCGAAGGCCTCGTTGATCTCGACCAGGTCGATGTCGCCGATGCTCATGCCGGCCCGCGCCAGCGCCTGCTTGCTGGCCTCGACCGGGCCGTAGCCCATGATCTCGGGGGAGAGGGCGGAGACGCCGGTGGAGACGATCCGGGCCAGCGGGGTCAGGCCCAGCTCGCGCGCCTTGGTGTCGGACATGATCACCAGGGCGGCGGCGCCGTCGTTGAGCGGGCAGCAGTTGCCCGGGGTGATGCGGCCGTCCGCGCGGAACGAGGGCTTGAGACCGGCCACGCCCTCCATCGTCACGCCCGCGCGCGGGCCGTCGTCCTTGGAGACCACGGTGCCGTCCGGGGTGGTGACCGGGGTGATCTCGCGCTCCCAGAAGCCGCTCTTGATGGCTTCCTCGGCGAGGTTCTGCGAGCGGACGCCGAACTCGTCCATCTCCTCGCGCGAGATGCCCTTCAGGCGGGCCAGGTTCTCGGCGGTCTGGCCCATCGCGATGTACGCGTCGGGCACGAGGCCGTCCTCGCGCGGGTCGTGCCACTCGTCGCCGCCCTGCTCGGCGCGGGCGGCGGTGCGGGCCTCGGCCTCGGCGAAGAACGGGTTGTGGCTGCCGGGCATGCCGTCCGAGGAGCCGTTGACGGTCCGCGAGACCGTCTCCACGCCCGCGGAGATGAAGACGTCGCCCTCGCCGGCCTTGATGGCGTGCAGCGCCATGCGGGACGTCTGCAGGGACGAGGAGCAGTAGCGGGTGATCGTGCAGCCGGGCAGGTGGTCCATGCCCATCTGCACGGCCACGATGCGGCCGAGGTTGTGGCCCTGCTCGCCGCCGGGCAGGCCGCAGCCGAGCATCAGGTCGTCGATGTCGCGCGGGTCGAGACCCGGGACCTTGTCGAGCGCGGCCTTGATGATCGTCGCGGTCAGGTCGTCGGCGCGCATGCCCTTCAGCGAGCCCTTGAAGGCGCGACCGATGGGCGAGCGGGCGGTTGAGACGATCACGGCTTCGGGCATCACGGCTCCAGGGCGTGTGAAAGCAGGACTGGGTGGAAGTTACCCGCCCGTAGGGCCCGGGTCACGGCTTGGTCACTGTGACCCCTCGCACTCTTGCCGTCGCGCGGGCCGGCGGCGCCCCGCGCGTCACTGCCCGCCCCGTGCCGCCCGGGACCACACGTGGTGCGGCACCGGCTCCGTGTGGGCCGGGAGACGGCGGCGCTTGCGGTGCTTGAGGAGGGCCCAGCGGCCCCGGGCGCCGGTGACCTCCGTGCCGCCCTCGGCCGCCGCCTCCGCGGCCGCGCGGGCGACCGGCAGGATGCCCTCGCGGCGGGCCGCGTCCGGCCGCTCCTCGTCCTCCGGCCACAGCCCCAGCGCCGCGCACAGGGTCGGCAGGACGGCCATCGCCGCGGTGGCGTAGCCCTCGGCGGAGGGGTGGAAGTTGTCGGGGCCGAACAGCTCCCGCGGGTTCGCGGCGAACTCCGGGCCCAGGAGGTCGCCCAGCGACACCGTGCGGCCGCCCGCCTCGATCACCCCTATGGTCTGCGCCGCGGCCAGCTGGCGGCTCTGGCGCCGCGCCACCCACCGCAGCGGCTGGTAGACCGGCTCGATCGTGCCGAGGTCGGGGCAGGTGCCCACGACGACCTCGCTGCCCGCCTCCCGCAGCCGCCGCACCGCGTCCGACAGCAGCCGTACGGACCGCGCGGCCGGCATCCCGTGCGTGACGTCGTTCGCCCCGATCATGATCACGCAGACGTCGGGGGCGCGCTCCACGTCGTCGAGCAGCAGGGTGACCTGCCGGTCCAGGTCGTGCGAGCGGGCTCCGGACAGGGCCACGTTGCGCAGCTCCACGGGGCGCTCGGCGACCGCGGCGAGCCCGGAGGCGAGCAGGGCGCCCGGCGTCTGCCGGGGCCGGTGCACGCCCTGGCCGGCGGCCGTGGAGTCGCCGAGCAGGCCGAGCAGCAGCGGCTCGCGCCCGAGCCGGTGGACGAAGGCGGAGCCGTAGCGGCCGTCCGCGTGGGGCGGGGCGTCGTTGGAGCCGCCCACGACCCGCCGGGCCAGCCGCGCCTCGGTCAGCAGGACCCCGGCCGCGGTGGCTCCGAGCAGGCCGATGCCGCCGCCTCCGTAGGCCGCCGCGGCGGCGATGCGCCGGGCGACCCTCGCCCGCGACGTGGAGATGGGTGACATGGGCCGGACCTCCTCTGCAGCCGGGTTCCGAGCCGCGTGCACGGTTTTACAAACGCTTCATAAAGCATTCATGAATGCCCCGCACCCTTGGCAGAGCGCGCTATGAGCAGGTTGCCCCGAGCGCCCGCATCTGCAACGCGCCGTTGGAGCGGCCGGATGCGTTCTAGGCTGGCCGTATGGGCACGCGAGACCGCTAGTGCCCCCGACCGCGGAGATCACCGTGCAGTATCACGATTCGATGATTGAGCTCGTTGGCAACACCCCGCTCGTGAAGCTCAACAGCGTGACCGAAGGCATCCAGGCCACCGTGCTCGCCAAGGTCGAGTACTTCAACCCGGGCGGTTCCGTGAAGGACCGGATCGCCCTGCGCATGATCGAGGCCGCGGAGAAGTCCGGCGAGCTCAAGCCGGGCGGCACCATCGTCGAGCCGACCTCCGGCAACACGGGTGTCGGTCTGGCGATCGTGGCCCAGCAGAAGGGTTACAAGTGCATCTTCGTCTGCCCGGACAAGGTCTCCACTGACAAGATCAACGTGCTGCGGGCCTACGGCGCGGAGGTCGTGGTCTGCCCGACGGCGGTCGACCCGGAGCACCCGGACTCGTACTACAACGTCTCCGACAAGCTCGTGCGCGAGACGCCCAACGCCTGGAAGCCCGACCAGTACAGCAACCCCAACAACCCCCTCTCGCACTACTACTCCACCGGCCCCGAGCTGTGGGAGCAGACGGAGGGGAAGATCACCCACTTCGTGGCGGGCGTGGGCACCGGCGGCACCATCAGCGGCACCGGGCGTTACCTGAAGGAGGTCAGCGACGGCCGCGTCAAGGTCATCGGCTCGGACCCCGAGGGCTCGGTCTACAGCGGCGGCTCCGGCCGTCCGTACCTGATCGAGGGCGTCGGCGAGGACTTCTGGCCGAGCGCCTACGACGGCACGGTGACCGACGAGATCATCGCGGTCTCCGACAAGGACGCCTTCCAGATGACGCGCCGCCTCGCCAAGGAGGAGGGCCTGCTCGTCGGCGGCTCCTGCGGCATGGCGGTCGTCTCCGCCCTGCGCGCCGCCGAGAACCTCGGCCCGGACGACGTCGTGGTCGTCCTCCTGCCGGACAGCGGCCGCGGCTACCTGAGCAAGATCTTCAACGACGAGTGGATGGCGGACTACGGCTTCCTGGAGGAGGCCGGCGACGCCGCCCGCGTGGGCGACGTGCTGCGCCGCAAGGACGGCGGCCTGCCCTCCCTGGTGCACATGCACCCGGAGGAGACGGTCGGCGAGGCCATCGAGGTGCTCCGCGAGTACGGCGTCTCGCAGATGCCCATCGTCAAGCCGGGCGCGGGGCACCCCGATGTGATGGCCGCCGAGGTCATCGGCTCGGTCGTGGAGCGCGAGCTGCTGGACGCCCTGTTCACCCAGCGCGCCTCGCTCTCCGACCCGCTGGAGAAGCACATGTGCGCGCCGCTGCCGCAGGTCGGCTCCGGCGAGCCCGTCGGCGACCTGATGGCCGTGCTGGGCGAGGCGGACGCGGCGATCGTCCTGGTCGAGGGCAAGCCCACCGGTGTGGTGAGCCGTCAGGACCTGCTGGCGTTCCTCGCGGAGAGCGCCGGGAAGGCCAACGGCGCCAAGTAGCACCGCCCTTCCGGGGCGCGCTGCGGGCGCGGTCGCGGCGGTTTCCTCCGGTTTTCCGGCCGCCGCGTGAACGGGGCGCGGACGGACGGCCCGTAAAAGGTACGTATGCGTCACGCGCCCGCAGCACCGGCTTAACAACCGTCCGGCATATTGGGGGTGTCGGCCCGGGGCATTCCCCGGCCGGCACCCGAACGGCGGCAGGAAACTCCGGAGCGGCTCCCGGACTCCACAGCCGTCCGGACGCGGTCACCGGCCCTGACTCCGGCCCGTGTCCCCGTGGGGGACCGCCGTCGTCCCGACTCCGGCTCCGGCCGGGGTGCGGCGGTCCCTCGCGCATCTTCCCCGGGCACGCCCTCCGGGTGCGGTGCGCCGTCATCCCTCGCCGGACGCGCCGTCACTCCCGGTCGGAGGCGCCGTCCCGCTTCCTGCACCGCTGCTGCCACGGGAACAACCCCGCCACGTTCAGGGCGTTGACGCCCACGATGCCCGCCCAGGACACCAGCAGCCCCGGCAGCTCCGCGTTGACCACGGCTATCGCGGACAGCGGGATGGCCAGCACCAGCGACACCGCGGCGAAGCCGAAGCGCTCGCCGAAGCCGCCGGGGCCGTGCCCGTCGAGGTGCGGCCGGGCCCCGCGGGCCAGGGCCATCTGCATCTCCGCCGACTGCCGGCGCACCCGCCGGTCGATCTCGGCGTCGAGTTTCCGGTCGACCTTCTCCAGGAAGGATTCCACCAGCTCCTCCTCGTACTCCGGGCCCAGCTCCTTGCGGGTCTCCAGAGTGGCGGCGAGGTCCTTCTTCAGCTCATGGTCGCGGGCCGTCATGTGTACGACGATACGGTCGGCGGTGCCCCGCGTCGGTGGGGCTAGCACCCGTATCCGCCGTAGGGGCAGCTCCGTGACCGCCGGGGCCGCCGCTGGAAGGAGCAGTTCCGTGCCCGGACCGACCGACCCCCTGCTGACCTCCCTCGCCGCGCTCGCCGCAGGAAAGGGCGAGGACCTCCCGGACGCCCTCAGCGTTGCGGGGCGGGCCTTCTCCCGGGAGCAACTGCTCGGCGCCGCCGCCGCGGTGGCGCACCGCATCGAGGGCGCCCCTGCCGTCGCCGTGCACGCCGACGCCTCGCCGGAGACCGCGGCGGCCGTGGTGGGCGGGCTGCTCGCCGGGGTGCCGGTCGTGCCGCTGCCGCCGGACGCGGGCCCGGCCGAGCGCGGCCACATCCTGCGCGACTCCGGCGCCGCCCTGGTGCTCGGCGGCGCCGAGGGGCTCCCCGTCGACCTGGGGGAGCAGCGCGACTGGTCCGGCGCCGAGCCCGCCCCCGACAGCACCGCGCTGATCCTCTACACCTCCGGCACCACCGGCGCCCCCAAGGGCGCGCTGATCCCGCGCGGCGCCGTGGCCGCGGGCCTGGACGGGCTCGCCGAGGCGTGGCAGTGGACCGCCGAGGACACCCTCGTGCACGGGCTGCCGCTCTTCCACGTCCACGGCCTCGTCCTGGGCGTCCTGGGGGCGCTGCGGACCGGCTGCCGGCTCGTGCACACCGGCCGGCCGACGCCGGAGGCGTACGCGGCGGCGGGCGGCAGCCTGTACTTCGGGGTGCCGACGGTGTGGTCCCGGGTGGTGCGCGAGCCGTCCGCGGCCCGGGAGCTGGCCGGGGCCCGCTTGCTGGTGTCGGGCAGCGCGGCCCTGCCCGCGCCCGTCTTCCGGGACCTGGAGGCCCTCACCGGGCAGCGGCCCGTCGAGCGCTACGGCATGACCGAGACCCTGATCACCGTCTCCGCCCGGGCCGACGGCGAGCGCCGGCCGGGCGCGGTGGGCACCCCGCTGCGGGGCGTCCGCACGCGCCTGGCGGCCACCGAGGGCGGCATCGGCGAGCTGGAGGTCTGCGGGCCGACGCTCTTCAGCGGCTACCTGGGCCGCCCGGAGGCCACGGCGGCCGCGCACACGGCCGACGGCTGGTTCCGTACGGGCGACATCGCCGCCGTCGAGGAGGACGGCACGCACCGCATCGTGGGCCGCGCCTCCACCGACCTGATCAAGTCCGGCGGCTACCGGGTCGGGGCGGGCGAGGTCGAGAACGCCCTCCTCGACCACCCCGCGGTCCGCGAGGCCGCCGTGGTCGGGGTGGAGCACGAGGACCTCGGGCAGGAGATCGTCGCCTACGTGGTGGCGGACGGCGTGAGCGAGAAGGCGCTGATCGATTTCGTGGCCGGCCACCTGTCCGTACACAAGCGGCCCCGCCGCGTCCGCTTCCTCGACGCGCTGCCGCGCAACGCCATGGGCAAGCCCCAGAAGAAGCTCCTGCCTCCGCTGTGACCCGGAGGGGGCCTCAGGGGGCCTGTGGATCCGGCCGGGGGGCCCGTGGATCCGGCCGGGGTCCCGGCGGAGGTGACCACGGAGGCCCGCCCACCCCTGCATAATTTCATGCAGGGGTGGTGGTCGATGAATGACCGCTGCCGAAGACCGCCGACGACCATGGAGGGCCCGATGAGCGACACCGGGGGCGAACCGGAAGCCACCGCACGGCTGCAGAAGCTCTTCGAAGGGCACCGGCTGACGCCGACTCAGCGCCGCATCGCCCACTGCATGGTGCGCCGCGCGGCCGACGCGCCCTTCCTCTCCAGCGTCGAGCTCGCCGAGCTGGCCGGCGTCAGCCAGCCCTCGGTCACCCGCTTCGCCGTCGCCCTCGGCTTCGACGGCTACCCGGCGCTGCGCCGGCACCTGCGCGACGTCGTCCCCGCGGCGGCCGACACGGGCGACGGCGAGACCGCGTACAACGAGTACCAGCAGGCCGTTCATGTCGAGATCGACAACCTGCGCCACCTCGCCTCGGTCCTCGCCGACCCCGCCCCGGTCGTCCGTGCGGGACGGCTGCTCGCACAGTCGCGGCCGCTGCTCGTGCTCGGTCTGCGCGCCGCCGGCGCCCAGGCCGCCGGCTTCGCCTACTTCGCCCGCAAGGTCCACCCGGACGTGCGGCTCCTGGACGAGGGCGGCACGCTCCTGACGGACCGCATAGACGCGGCCGTACGGGCCGGGGCGAGCACGCTGCTGTGCTTCGCCCTGCCCCGCCACCCGCGCGAGGTGGTGGAGGCCCTGGAGTACGCGCAGGGCCAGGGCCTGACCGTCGTCACCGTCGCCGACTCCACCTTCGCCCCCGTCGCCCGCCACAGCGACCTGCTGCTCCCCGCCGCCGTCGGCACCGGGCTCGCCTTCGACACCGCATGCGCCCCGATGCTGCTGGGGCGCATGCTGCTGGAGGCGATGTGCGACGCCCTGCCGGACGCCCAGGCGCGCCTGGAGGAGTTCGACGCCAAGGCGGTGGCGCGGGGGCTGTTCGTGGAGTAGCCGGGGCTCAGGAGGCCGGGGAGCCCTGGAAGCGCATCTCCGGGAAGCGCGGCGACGGGCCGTCCAGCAGCCGTCCGTCCCGCCCCTTGAGGAAGCGGTCGAAGAACGCCACCACGTACGCGCGCGTGGCCGCCACCGCCCGCTCCGGGCGGACGGTCCCGACGCCCTGGCGGAGGTCCTCCTCCGGCAGGGCGCCCTGCCGGGCGAGCGCGGGCAGCAGCGAGACCGCGTCGGTGTACGTGCCGTGCGCCGCGCCCGCCATCGTCAGCTCGGCCTGCCAGGCGCGGTTGTGCTGCCGGAAGGACGCCCACGACGCCCGGTTGCCGGCCGCGCCCGGCCCGTCGGAGCCCAGCAGGAGGAACGGCCGGTCCACGCCCTCGCGCGCCACGGTGCTCAGCTTGCTGCCCGTGCCGTCGGGGAGGGGGAAGTCCATCTGGCCGTCCATGTTGACGCCCGCCTTGAGGCGGCGGTCGTCGTGCAGGGCCTGCGCCGCCGCGAAGCCGCCCGCGGAGTGCCCGGCCATGCCCACGCGCCGCAGGTCCAGCGCGTCCCCCAGGCCGTGCGGCAGGCCCCGCCGCCACTGAGCCGAGCCGAGGGCGTCCAGGACGAACCGCGTGTCGTCCACCCGGGCCCGCACCGCCCTGCGGAGCGCGGCGTCGACCTCGGTCACGGGTGCGCCGGCGAGCGCCGGCAGCGCCGACTCCGCAAGCTCCCCGTTCGCCAGGCGCACTTCGGAGGAGTCGTAGGTGTGGTCGACGGTGACGACGACGTAGCCGCGGGAGGCCAGCTCCTCGGCCAGGCCGGTGTTCCAGGTGCGCGGATCGCCCAGCCCGGCGGAGTAGAGCACGACCGGCAGGGCCTTGCTGCCGCGCGCCACGGGAGCGTCCACGCGTGCGTGCGTCCGTGTGGACGCCCAGTCGGCGGCGTCCGGGCGCACGTGGTGGTTGAAGCTGCCCGCGCCCCGGGCGGAGCCGAAGTGGGCGGCGGAGGAGGGGTCCATGTGGGGCGCGGGCGCGCGGCCCTTCCCGCCGGCGGGCCGGTCCCGGTCCGCGGGGTAGAAGAGGCTGATCGCGATCTGGCGGTCGCCGCGCTCCGGCTTCCAGGGGTCCTTGCGGGCGCTGTCCGCCAGGTGGCGGGTGACCGTGCCGACGGCGTGGGGGCCGGTGGGCGCGGGCAGCGCGCCCGGGGTGCTCTTCGCGGCCGTGGCTGTGGCCGGGGACTTCGCCGCGGCCCGAGCCGGGGCCGGGGCCTGGGCCTGGGCCGCGTGGGCGTCCGGCGCGGGTACGAGCGCGCTCAGCAGACCCGTCGCGGCCAGTGCCCCCGCCGCGAGGGCCGCCCGCCGCCGCAGCCCGCTGTCCCGCCGCGCACGGTCCCGCCGCTCGCCCCCTCGTTCGTGGACAGCCATCCCCGTCTCCTCCCGCTCGTCCCGCCCCGCCAGGACGACCATAGGGACCACACGACTGCGCACACGTCATACGGCGGAGCCAAGTCCGGGGTGATACCGGGGTATGACCCCTGTGAGGTACATGCGGCGGATTCTCAGCTCGCACTCAGATTCGTTGGTTAGCCTGCCGCGTGACGAGTCGGGATCGAGGGGATTTCAGAGGGAAAGGCGGGTTTCGACGTGGGGCGCGGTTCGTATGCGCTGGCGAGAGTGGCGGTGGTCGTCAGAGCCCCGGCCGGCTGGCTGTGGTGGCCGGGGCTGCTGAGCGCGGGCACCGGGGTCCTGGTGCCCGGGCTCACCGGGCGGCGGATCGGCGTGCTCGCCGGAGCGGCGCTGTTCCTCGTCGTCGCGGGCGTGGTCTTCGCGGTGCGCCGCCCGCGCTACGCGGCCCTGGCGCGCGGGGCCTCGCGGGCGGGCCGGTCGGTCTTCCTCCAGGACCGCGCCGTGACCCTGCGGAACTGGCGGCGCGCCCGCAGGTGGTGGCTGCTCCTCGCCTTCCTCGCCGCCGTGGGCTCCGGCTTCCTGATCCCGGCCGCCGCGGGCATGGCGCTCGCCGGTGCGGGCGCGGGCCTGTGGGCGAAGGCCCTGTGGCTGGGCGGCCTGGAGCGCCGCAGCGGCTCCCTGCTGTGGGTCCGTACGGAGTGGGCGCAGGCGTCCCCGGCCGCCGGGCCCGTGCGCGGCTATCTGTCCACCGGGCTCGCCGCGGGCGACGCCGCGCCCGGTGGCGGCCGGCGCCGCGCCGGACGGGTGCAGGCCGGGGCGGCGGTCGGCGAAGCGCGCTGACGCCCGTTCGGGGCGCGCGCCGGGGCCGGGTCAGCGCAGCGCGCTGAGCTCCGCCGCGTAGGCGCCGCCGCTTTCGGTGACGAGCTCGCCGAGGGTCTGCGGGGCCCGTACGGTCGCGAACCGCACGCCGTCACTCTCCTCTTCTGCGGGCGCGTAGCCGTAAACACCGGGACGGGGCAGAGAGTTGTACGCGAAGTGGTTCGAGAAGTAGTACGCGCCGGTGTCGAGCAGGGCCACGTGGTCGCCCGCCTCCAGCAGGGGCAGCGGTCTGCCGACGGCGATCAGGTCGCCCGCGAAGCAGCACGGCCCCGCGACGTCCTGGTCGGCCGGCGGTCCCGTCTTCGGCCGCCCCTGCGCGTCGAAGACCGCGACCCGCAGCGGCCAGGACGCGGGCGCGAACACCGTGCGCGTGGCCACCTGGGCGCCCGCGTGCGTCACGGCGATCCGCCGGCCGCCCGCGGTCTTGGTGTACTCGACGCGGGCCAGCACCATGCCGCTCTTGGCCAGCAGGGAGCGCCCGAACTCCGTCACCAGCCCGTAGCGCCCGTCGAACAGGCCCGGGGCGGCGTCCGCGAGCAGGCGGGCGTACGCGCGGAAGGTCGGGGTCACGTCGTCCGACGCGAAGTTCACGGGCAGTCCGCCGCCGATGTCCAGCGTGGTGACCTGCCGGCGCCCCGCCGTCCGGTTGATCTCCTCCGCCAGCTCGTACGCGGCCCGCACCCCGGCCGCCATCAGCTCCAGGGGGCAGCCCTGGGAGCCCACGTGGGCGTGCAGCCGGGACAGCCAGGGCCGCTCGGCGTAGGCGCGCACGAGCCAGGCGCGCGCCCCTTCGTCGCGCAGCGCCACCCCGAACTTCGACGTGTCCGTCGCCGTGCTCAGCGCGTCGATGCTGCCGCCGCCCACCTGGGGGTTGACGCGGACGCCGAGCGCGGAGCGGGGCGGGCCGGAGGCCTCCCGCAGCAACCCGTCCAGCCGGGCGAGCTCCTCGCGGCTGTCGGCGTTGACCGCCACCCCCAGCGCGAGGGCCTCGCGGAGCTCCGCCGTGGTCTTGGCGGGGGAGTCCAGCACGATCCGCTCCGGGGCGATCCGCGCCGTCCGGGCCAGCGCCAGCTCCCCGGGGCTCGCCACTTCGGCGCCCAGCCCCTCCTCGGCGAGCAGCCGCAGCACGGGCACGAGGGAGGCGGCCTTCACGGCGAACGCGTGCAGGGTCGTGCCGGGCGCCGCCCCGGCCTCCTCGAAGGCCCCGCGCAGCTCCGCGGCGGCCGCGCGGATGCCCCGTACGTCCAGCAGCCCGGCCACGGGGGACCAGTCGGGCAGCAGCCCCTGCCGGAGCGCGGCCCGCACCACGGTGCCTGGGGAGACGTCGCGGGAGGACATGAAGCCACTCCACCACACCGGGCCGTAAAAATGGCATGCGCTGCAGGCGGTTTCCGCACACGATGAGCCCCAAGTGCGACGGCACGCCCTTGCGTGCGCGGAGCCGCCGCGGGCCGGGGCGGGGTGCGAGCCGGACCGGCCCGGGGCCGCGGGACGCCTTCGACCGGCTCATCGGTGCCGGTCGACGGGCGCCGCCCCGGCGGCGGGGCGCGCCGCTCGCCTCCCGTGGTTCACGCCGCGGTCGCAGCGGGTGCCGCGGCCTCCGTCGCCGTGAGCAGGCCGGCCAGCGCCGCTCGCGTCTCCTGCAGCTCCCCGATGCGCGCGTCGAGCCCCTGCAGCTGTTCGCGCAGGTGCAGGGCCACACACGGGTCGAACTCCGCCTCCCCCGCGCCCCGCACGCACGGCAGGACGTCCCGGATGACGCGCGTCGGCAGGCCCGCCGTCAGCAGCACGCGGATGCGGCGGACGGTCTCCGGCGCGTCCTGCTCGTAGCGCCGGTGACCGCTGGGCAGCCGGTGGGAGCCGAGGAGGCCCTGCTCCTCGTAGTAGCGCAGGAGCCGCACGCTCACTCCGGTCTCGCGCGCCAGGTCACCGATCTTCATATGAGCTGCCTCACACGGGGTTGAATCTCACACGGGTGTGAGAATTTAGCGTTCCGATCATGACGAACACCACCACCGCTCCCGCTTCTTCCCCCGTCCACCGCATCGGCGGCGACCTGCCCGTCTCCCGCATCGGCTACGGCGCCATGCGGCTGGCCGAGACCCCCGACGGGCTCGCCGACCTCATGCAGGCGCCCATCTGGCGCGCGCCGGAGGACCGCCGCGGCGCGGTCGCGCTGCTGCGGCGCGCGGCCGAGCTCGGCATCGACCTCATCGACACCGCGGACGCCTACTCCCTCGGCGAGAGCGAGGCGCTCATCGCGGAGGCCCTGCACCCGTACGCCGGCCGCGTGACCGTCGCCACCAAGGTCGGCGTCGTACGGCCCAGCCCCGCCGAATGGGTGACGCACGGTCACCCGGCCTACCTCCGCCAGCAGGCCGAGCTCGCCCTGCGGCGGCTGCGCGTGGACCGCCTGGACCTGCTCCAGCTGCACCGCATCGACCCGGAGTACCCCCTCGCGGACCAGCTCGGCGCCCTCCGGCAGCTGCAGGACGAGGGCAAGGTGCGGCACATCGGCCTGTCCGAGGTGAGCGTCGCCGAACTGCGCGCGGCGCAGGAGATCGCCCCCATCGCCTCCGTCCAGAACCTGTACAACCTCTCGGCGCGCGGCCACGACGACGTCGTCGACTACGCCGCCGAGCACGGCATCGCCTTCTTCGCCTACTTCCCGGTCGCCGTGGGCGCGCACGCCGCCCCGGGCGGGCCCGTCGCGGACGTGGCGCGCGAGGTGGGCGCGACGCCCGCGCAGACGGCGCTCGCCTGGCTGCTGCGCCGTTCGCCGACGCTCATCCCCCTCCCGGGCACGCGGTCGCTCGCGCACCTGGAGGAGAACGCCGGAGCACTGGACGTCCGGCTGACGGACGCCCAGTACGACCGGCTGGACGCGATCGGCGGGCAGGCCTGAGGCCTGCCGCGGCCGTGGGGTGTTCAGGCCCGGGCCGGCACGGGCGCCTCGGCCTCGTCCGCGGCCCGGTGCCACGGCCCCTCCGGGTCGTCGTAGACGTGCGCGTAGCCGGGGTTGGCGATGGCCACGGCCGACAGGAACTCCTCGGGGAGGGCGAACGCGTCCACGAGCGTGGTCATGTGCGGCGCGAGGGAGGCCGTGAGCGCTTCGGCGGCGTCCGGCAGGGCCCGTACGAGCTCCGCGCTCGTCGCGCCCGCGGCCAGGAGCTCCCCGCTGCACTGCCGGACCCGGCCGAGCAGGAACAGCCTGCACAGGTCGCCCAGCAGGGCGCGGGCCGCCGGATCCGTCACCTGCTCGACGGCCGTGAGGAAGGCGTCGGCGGCCTGCAGGGCGGCGTGCGCGGCGACCGCCTCCAGGGCGGGGGTGACCGCGGCGTTCCACCGGCTGAGCTGGTCGGGGTGCTTCCCCTCGCGCAGCCGGGCGCGCGCCCGCGCGAACCGGCCGGTCGCCACGGCCGCCAGCAGGGCCCGCAGGTGGGCGGAGTCGTCCGGGGAGGGCGCCGCGGCGGCCTCGGCGCGCGGCGCGGGCACGGGGGCGTCGAAGATCATCTCGGCTGCGGCCTTCACCCAGACGGCGAGGTTGTCGCCCTCGGCGGTGATCGCGCCCTCGATGTTCAGCGGGTACTCCGCCAGCCCGTTGTCCGGGAACAGGCCCTGGGCCCCGCAGCGTTCACGCGCCTCCAGGGTCACCTCGCGCGTCTGCCAGGTGATCCAGCCCTTCACGATCGCGACGTGCCGCTCCGCGGCCTCCCGCTCGTGCGGCTGGTGCTCCGCCCAGCGCCGCACCGCGTCACGGTGAAGGAAGGTCATCGCGTACGTGGTGGCGAGGGCGTCCAGCAGCCGCGCGTGGTGACTGCGGTGCGCGGCCAGCGGCACCCGCTGCCCCTCGCGGGACCCGGAGATGTGCCGGTGGTGGGCGTAGCGGACGGCGATGGCCAGGGCCGCGCGGGAGCCGCCGACGCCGCAGGCGGACATGCACAGCTTGCCCACGGTGACGCGGCCGATGGCGTGCAGGAAGCGCTTGCGCTTGTTGCCCGGGCGCCCGGCGAGGACGTCCTCGGGGGCCGCGCCGCCGGTGCCGTCGGCGAGCAGCGCCTCCCAGGGCAGGCGGACCCGGTCGAACGACGTCAGGCAGTGGTCGACGGGTCCTCCGGTGCGCTCGGGCAGCGGGCGGACGCGGACGCCCGGCAGGGTGCCGTTCGCGTCGGTCAGCGGCGTGAGGAACAGGAAGACGCCGTGGTCCTCGCCGTCGGCGACCAGCCGCGCCGCCACCACGGCGCTCTTGGGCCCGCCGAGGGGGCTGGTGTTGGGCATGAACTTCTGCGCGCCCGCGGCGGGCGTGTGCAGGACGAAGCCGCCGGTGGCCCGGTCGTACGTCGCGGTCGTGCGCAGGGCGGCGGCGTCGTTGCCGTGCTCCAGCTCGGTGCAGAGGAACGTTCCGATGCGGCGCAGGGCGGTGAAATCGGCTGTGTCCGAGCGGCCGGCGGCGCCGTGGTCGAGGAGGCTGCCGAGGAAGAGGTTGTAGTGGATGCCGGCCACGGTGGCCAGCGAACCGTCGACCACGGCCGCCCACTCGTGCAGGCTCGCCAGCCGGTGCGGATCCGCGGCCAGCGCCAGCGGGTCGCCCGCAACGGCGTTGACGAGGTGCAGCCGCTCGTAGGCCTGCCCGGCCCTCCGGGCGGGGGAGAGGCCGGGCGTCCGGCGGAACGCGTCGCCGGCGACGAGGCGCCGCCAGGGCTCGTGGACGCGTGCGGCATCGGGGCCGAAGAGGGCGTGCGTGAGGGCCCCGGCGGTGGACGAGCGGGGGGCCGGGACGGAGGGGGTGTTGATCACGGCTGGAGAGATACCAACCACGGAGGGTGATTCCACCTCCGGCGGCTGTGACCCTCGTCACCCTCCGTGCTGATCTCGTTACAGCTGTATGCCCGCTCAGGCCTCCCGCGCGCCCGCGCGCCACACCGCCGAGACCAGCGGGACGCCCGGCCGGTAGGCGAGGTGGACGTGCGAGGGGGCGTCGAGGAGGGCGAGGTCGGCGCGGGCGCCGGGGGTTATGCGGCCCACGTCCGTACGGCGCAGGGCGGCCGCACCGCCCGCCGTCGCGGACCAGACGGCCTCGTCCGGGGTCATCCCCATGTCCCGCACGGCCAGCGCGATGCAGAACGGCATGGAGCTGGTGAAGGACGAGCCGGGGTTGCAGTCCGTGGACAGGGCGACGGTCGCCCCCGCGTCCAGCAGGCGGCGCGCGTCCGGCCACTGGGCGCGCGTCGAGAACTCCGCGCCGGGCAGGAGGGTGGCCACCGTCGTGCCGTTCGCCAGGGCGTCGACGTCCGCGTCGGTCAGGTGGGTGCAGTGGTCGGCCGAGGCGGCGCCGAGCTCGACGGCCAGCTGGACGCCCGGCCCGTAGGAGAGCTGGTTGGCGTGGACGCGCGGGGTCAGCCCGCGTGCGGCGCCGGCCGTGAGGATCGTCCGGGCCTGGTCGCCGTCGAACGCGCCCTGCTCGCAGAACACGTCGACCCAGCGGGCGTGCGGCGCGCAGGCGTCGAGCATCGGCCCGGTCACGAGGTCCACGTACGCGGCCGGGTCGTCGGCGTAGTCGGGGGAGACGATGTGGGCGCCGAGGTAGGTGACCTCGTCGGTGTGCGCCGCGGCGATGCGCAGGGCACGGGCCTCGTCCTCGACGGTGAGGCCGTAGCCCGACTTGGTCTCCAGGACCGTGGTGCCCTGGCGCAGGGCCTCGTGCACGTAGCGGCGGACGTTGGCGTCCAGCGCCTCGTCGGTCGCGGCGCGCGTGGCGGCGACGGTGGTGCGGATGCCGCCGGCGCTGTAGCTCCGGCCGGACATGCGGGCGTTGAACTCGGCGGTGCGGTCGCCCGCGAAGACCAGGTGGGAGTGGGAGTCGACGAAGCCCGGCAGGGCGGCCCGGCCCTCCGCGTCGACCCGGTTGTCAGTGGCCGGTGCTTTGCTGGACGTGCCGACCCAGGCGACGCGGTCGCCGTCGATGACGACCGCCGCGTCCCGGATCGTGCCGAGGGGGCCTTCGCCGAGGGAGGGGTCGTTCGTGACGAGACTGCTGATGTTGGTGATGACCGTCGTCGCCATGGGCGTGCGGCACTCCTTTGGTCGGTTCGGTGGTTCAGCCCCGTACGGCCGCGATGGACTCCGCCAGCGCCTCCGGCACGTGGGCCACGAGCTGGTGCGTCCCCTCGCGCACGACGTGCCGGCCGCCCACCACGGTGTCCCGGACGTCCGCGGCGCCCGCCGCGAAGACGACCGTCTCGGCGGCGAGGGAGTACGGCTGGCCCGCGGTGCGCACGGAGTCGAGCGCGACGGCCGTGAAGTCCGCGAGCGCGCCCGGCTCGATGCGGCCCGCCTCGTCCCAGCCGAGGGCCGCGTGGCCGTCGGCCGTGGCCGCGCGCAGCAGCTGGACCGCGGTCCAGTGGCCACGGGTGCGGCTGTGCAGCCGCTCGTCCAGCTCCATGGCGCGGGCCTCTTCGAGCAGGTCGATGACGGCGTGGCTGTCGCTGCCGAGGGAGAGCGGGGAGCCCGCCTCCTGCACCGCCCGGGCCGGGCCGATCCCGTCGGCCAGGTCCCGCTCGGTGGTCGGGCACATGCACACGCCGGTGCCCGAGTGGCCGAGGAGGCGGATGTCGCCGGGGGTGAGGTGCGTGGCGTGGACGGCGGTCGTGCGCGGGCCCAGCACGCCGTGGTGCGAGAGGAGGGCGGTGGGCGTGAAGCCGTGGGCCTCCACGCACGCGTCGTTCTCGGCGGTCTGCTCGGAGAGGTGCAGGTGCAGCGGGGCGTCGCGCTCCTGCGCCCACGCGGCCACGGTCGCCAGCTGCTCGGCGGGCACGGCCCGCACCGAGTGGATCGCCGCGCCGATGCGGGTGTTGTCGTCGCCCTTGAGGGCGGAGACGCGCTCGGCCCAGCGCTCGGCGGTGCCGTCGCTGAAGCGCCGCTGGTGCTTGTTCGGCTCGGCGCCGAAGCCGGAGGAGAGGTAGCAGGTGTCGAGGAGCGTGATGCGGATGCCCGCCTCGGCGGCGGCCGCGATCAGGGCCTCGCCCATGGCGTTGGGGTTGTCGTAGCGGGCGCCCCCGGCGAGGTGGTGCACGTAGTGGAACTCGCCGACGGAGGTGATGCCGGCGAGCGCCATCTCCGCGTACGCCGCACGGGCGAGCGCGAAGTAGTTGTCGGGCGTGAGGTTGTCGGCGACGCGGTACATGACGTCGCGCCAGGTCCAGAAGGTCCCCTCGCCCGCCTGCGTCGCGCCGCGCAGGGCCCGGTGGAAGGCGTGGCTGTGCGCGTTCGCGAGCCCGGGCACGGTCAGGCCCCGCAGGGTCACCGCGCCCTGGGGCGGTGCCGCGGCGCCCCGGCGGACGGTCTTGATGCGGCCGTCCGCCCCGGTCTCGATGACCACGCCCGGCTCGACGCCGGTGTCGAGAAGGGCGTGCTCCGCCCAGTAGGTCTGTGCCGTCAGCGACACGCCAGGCCCTCCAGTACGTCGGCGAGTGCGGTCACCCCGGCCAGGCAGTCGTCCTCGGAGGCCGTTTCGGCGGGTGAGTGCGAGACGCCTGTGGGGTTGCGTACGAACAGCATGGCGGTGGGGACGGCTCCGGAGAGGATTCCGGCGTCGTGTCCCGCGCCCGTACCGAGGACGGGGACGTCCCCGCCCAGGATGCGGCCCAGCTCGTCGCGCAGGGCGTGCTCGAATTCCACCACGGGTGTGAAGGACTCCCGGGTCACCCGCACGTCGACGCCGTCGCGCTCGCCGCGCTCCACGGCCGCCTTCTCGATCTCCGCGACCACGAGGTCGAGGGTCTCCTGGTCGGCGGCCCGCGAGTCCAGCCAGCCGCGCACGAGCGAGGGGATGGCGTTGACGCCGTTCGGCTCGACGCCGACCTTCCCGAAGGTCGCCAGGGCACCGGCCAGCCGGGCCTTCTTGCGGGCGGCCAGGACGGTGTTGGCGTAGGTGAGCATCGGGTCGCGGCGGTCCTCGATGCGGGTGGTGCCGGCGTGGTTGGCCTCGCCGTGGAAGTCGAACCGCCAGCGGCCGTGCGGCCAGATGGCGGAGGCGATGCCGACGGCGCGGTCCGACAGGTCCAGGGCGCGCCCCTGCTCGACGTGGAGCTCCACGAAGGCGCCGATCCGGGCGAGGCGCTCGGGGTCCGGGCCGATGGCCTCCGGGTCGTAGCCGGCGCGCTCCATGGCCAGGGGCAGGGAGACGCCCTCGGCGTCCCGGAGCGCGTGCGCCTTGTCGAGGGACAGCTGACCTGCGGTCAGACGCGAGCCCACGCAGGCCAGGCCGAACCGGGCGCCCTCCTCGTCGCCGAAGTTGACGATGGCGAGGGGGCGGGACGGCCGCGCCCCGCGGGCGCGCAGCTCGTCCAGCGCGGCGAAGGAGGAGACCACGCCGAGGGGGCCGTCGAAGGCGCCCCCGTTGGGCACGGAGTCCAGGTGGGAGCCGGTGACGACGGCGTCCCCGGCGGCCGGGTCGCCGAGCCAGGCCCACTGGTTGCCGTTGCGGTCGAGCTCGTAGGCGAGCCCGCGGGACTCCGCCTGGGCGCGGAACCAGGCACGGCAGTCGGCGTCGGCGCCGCTCCAGGCGAAGCGGTGGTAGCCGCGGGTGTCCTTGTCGCGGCCGATGGACGCGAGGTCGCGCCACATCTCGTGGAAGCCGCTGGTTGCGCCCGGCGGCGGCGCCTCGCCCCCACCGGGGGTGCCCGTTCCGGCTGCAGGCCGCTGGTCGCGTGGTGCCCACCCGTTCCGCCCTGCGGAACGATTGCCCACAACGGGGTCGGGCCCGGTCATGACTCTTCCCGCATCGGGACGCGGACGCCCCGCTCGGAGGCGACCGACTCCGCGATGTCGTACCCCGCGTCCACGTGACGGATGACGCCCATGCCGGGGTCGTTCGTCAGGACGCGGCGGATCTTCTCGCCGGCCAGCGGCGTGCCGTCGGCGACCGTGACCTGGCCCGCGTGGATGGAGCGGCCCATGCCGACGCCGCCGCCGTGGTGGATGGAGACCCACGAGGCGCCCGAGGCGACGTTGACCATCGCGTTGAGCAGCGGCCAGTCGGCGATCGCGTCGGAGCCGTCGAGCATGGCCTCGGTCTCGCGGTACGGCGAGGCCACCGAGCCGCAGTCGAGGTGGTCGCGGCCGATCGCCAGCGGCGCGGCGAGCGTGCCGTCGGCGACCATGTCGTTGAAGCGCTCGCCGGCCTTGTCGCGCTCGCCGTAGCCGAGCCAGCAGATGCGCGCGGGCAGGCCCTGGAAGTGCACCCGTTCGCCGGCCATCTTGATCCAGCGGGCGAGGGACTCGTTCTCGGGGAAGAGTTCGAGCATCGCCTTGTCGGTCTTGTGGATGTCGGCCGGGTCGCCGGAGAGGGCCGCCCAGCGGAAGGGGCCCTTGCCCTCGCAGAAGAGGGGGCGGATGTAGGCGGGGACGAAGCCGGGGAAGTCGAAGGCGCGGGTGTAGCCCGCGAGCTGCGCCTCGCCGCGGATGGAGTTGCCGTAGTCGAAGACCTCGGCGCCGGCGTCCTGGAAGCCGACCATGGCCTCGACGTGCCGGGCCATGGACTCGCGGGCCCGCGTCGTGAAGTCGGCGGGCTTCTCGGCCGCGTACGTGGCCATCTCGTCGAAGGAGACGCCGACCGGCAGGTAGGACAGCGGGTCGTGGGCGGAGGTCTGGTCCGTCACGATGTCGATGGGCGCGTTCATCGCGAGCAGCTGCGGGACGAGCTCCGCGGCGTTGCCGAGGACGCCGATGGACAGCGGGCGGCGGGCGTCGCGCGCCTCGACGGCCAGCTGCAGGGCGTGGTCGAGCGAGTCGGCCTTCACGTCCAGGTAGCGGTGCTCGATGCGGCGCTCGATCGCGCGCGGGTCGCAGTCGATGCAGAGGGCGACGCCGTCGTTCATGGTGACGGCGAGCGGCTGGGCGCCGCCCATGCCGCCGAGCCCGGCGGTCAGGGTGATCGTGCCGGCCAGCGTGCCGCCGAACTTCTTCGCGGCGACGGCGGCGAAGGTCTCGTACGTGCCCTGCAGGATGCCCTGCGTGCCGATGTAGATCCACGAGCCGGCGGTCATCTGGCCGTACATGGTCAGGCCGAGGTGCTCCAGGCGGCGGAACTCCTCCCAGTTGGCCCAGTCGCCGACGAGGTTGGAGTTGGCGAGGAGGACGCGGGGCGCCCACTCGTGGGTCTGCATGACGCCGACCGGGCGGCCGGACTGGACGAGCATGGTCTCGTCCTGCTTGAGGGTCTGCAGCGTGCGGACCATGGCGTCGAACGAGCGCCAGTCGCGGGCGGCCTTGCCCGTGCCGCCGTAGACGACGAGCTTGTCGGGGTGCTCGGCGACCTCGGGGTCGAGGTTGTTCTGCAGCATGCGCAGGGCGGCTTCCTGCTGCCACCCCAGCGTGCTCAGCCGGCTGCCTCGCGCAGATCGTACGGGTCGCGGTCCGGACATGGGGCCCTGCCTCCCTGGCGGCTCTGAATAGAACACTGCACATCTTGGGTGGCTGAATAGCTCTAGTCAATGGCTGGCGGCCCGGCGAGATCCTCAAGCCGTACCGGATGGGCCAGCGGCCGCCTGTCCATGGCGTGCGGATCGGCGACGGGGGAGCCCAGGAGCGCCGCGGCGAGCTCGGCCGTGTTGCGCCCGCAGAAGCGCCCCTGGCAGGCGCCCAGCCCGGCGCGGCACGTGAGCTTGAGCGCCCGCATCCCGTCCGCGCCGCGCGCCACGACGGCGTCCCGCAGCTCCCCGTACGACACCTCCTCGCACCGGCACACGAGCGTGTCCTCGCGCAGCCAGCCGCGCCAGCCGCCCGGGACGGGGTGCGCCCGGGCGAGCGCCCGCGCGAACCGCCGCCCGGCTCGCACCCGTGAGGAGGCGGCCGCGAGCCGGGCGGGCGGCGGCGGTGCGAGACGCGCCCCCGCCTCCGCCGCCCCCGGGCGCTCCGCCAGGTCCGCCACCGCCGCGAGCCCCGCCAGCTCGCCCTCCGCCGCCGCGGCCGGGGCGCCCGCGACGCCCGTCAGCTCGCCCGCCGCGTACACCCCCGGGACGCTCGTCGCCTGGCGCCCGTCGACCACCACGTGCCCGCCGCGGACCGCGCAGCCGGCGGCCAGCGGGAGCTCCAGCTGCGGGAGGAAGCCGTAGCCGACGCACACGGCGTCCACGGGCGCGACGCGCCGCTCGCTGCCCGCCACCGGGTGCCAGCCCGCGTCCAGGCGGGCGACGGTGACGGCCTCGACGCGGTCGCGGCCGTGCGCGGCGACGACCGCGTGCCGCGGGCGGTACGGGACGCGCCGGCGGGCCAGCCCCACCGCGTACGAGCCCAGCCCGGTAAGCCTGCCGGGTCCGCCGTCGCGCAGGGCCGCGACCGGGCTGCGCAGCCAGCGCGCCGGGTTGCCCGCCTCGTACACCCCCAGGACCTCCGCCCCCACCTCCAGCAGGGACAGCGCGACCGGCAGCAGGAACGGCCCGGTCCCCGACACCACGGCCCGGCCGCCGGGAGCCGTCCGCTGCCCCTCCGCGAGCGCCTGCGCTGCGCCCGCCGTGACGACGCCCGGCAGCTCCCAGCCGGGGAACGGCAGCGCGCGGTCGAAGGCGCCGGTGCACAGGACGAGCGCGTCGGCCGCGAGCGTGCGCACGGGGCGGCCGCGGTCGTCGGCGGGGCCCTGCTGCAGGTGGACGAGGTGCCGGCCGGGCGCGGGGCCCGGCTCCAGGGCCCAGACGGTGGCGCGGGCCAGGTGCGTGATGCGGGACTGGGCGGCGACGGCGAGTTCGAGCGGGTGCGCGGCGGAGGCACCGGCATCGCCCGCGACCGCCGGCTGCCGGTGGTGCCGGCCGCCCACGCGCTCCTCGCTGTCGACGAGCACGACGCGTGCGCCGCACCGGGCGGCGCTCAACGCGGCCCGCGCGCCGGCCGGTCCCGCGCCGACGACGACCACGAGGGGGGAGGCGGGGGTGGTGGCTAAGGGAGGAGGGGTGCTCATGCGACCCCGTCCGCGTCGGGCACGGGGTCGCCGGGCGCGCTGTGCGTGCGTTCCGTCTGTTCTGCCCGACCCATCCGTTCCACCCGATCGGGCAGCTCGGGCCGCCCGGTCCGCTTCGCCCGCTCCGTGCGTGGTGCGGGGCGGGGCTCCTCCTCCGCGGGCAGCCGCGCGCCGCGCTGGGTCTCCACCCGGTCCCCGTCGCGCAGTTCGCGCCGGCAGGCCCGTACGTCGGGGAGGCCGTTGACGACGACCAGGCAGTCGTAACAGACGCCGATGCCGCAGAAGACGCCGCGCGGGCGGCCGCCGAGGCGGGTGGTGCGCCAGGACCGGCGGCCCGTCGCCAGGAGCAGGGCCGCCACCGTCTGACCGGGCAGGGCGCGGTGCCGCTCGCCGTCGACGTACACCGTCAGTGCCATCCGTTCTCCCTTCCGAAGCGTGCGGTTCCAAGGCGGGCGGTTCCGAAGCGCTGGACCCGGAACGGCTCCGGATCGAGGTGCGGCGGCTCGCCCGCCCAGAGTTCGGCGAGCAGTTCGCCGGTGGCGGCGGCCAGGCCGATGCCGGCGCCCTCGTGCCCCGTCGCGTGCCACAGGCCGGGGCGGCGCGGGTCCTCGCCGACGACCGGGAGGTGGTCGGGGGTGTACGGGCGGAAGCCGCCGTACGCGCGCATGACGGGCACGCCGCCGAGGACGGGGAACAGCTGCGCCGCGGCGCGCGCCAGCGCGCCCAGCACCCCGGCGCGCAGCGTCCCGTCGAAGCCGCAGCGCTGCCGGCTGGAGCCGATGAGGACCGTGCCCGCCTGGGTCGCCTCGACCACGGCCGCCACCCGCAGCGCGGCGTCCTCGCTGCGGGCGGTCTCCGCGTACCCGGCGTCGTAGACCTTGTGCCGCACCGTGCCGTGCGGCAGCGGCGCCGTGACGAGGACCGTGCCGCGGCGGGGCACCACGGGCAGGGGCACCCCGGCGGCCGCGGCGAACTCCCCGGCCCAGGGGCCGCAGGCGTTGACCACCGCCCCGCACGGAACGCGGCCCTGCGACGTGCGGACGCCCACGGCCCGCCCGTCCCGGCCGGTCTCCACGCCCGTCACCTCCACGCCGGTACGGATCCGGCCGCCGCGCGCCCGGACCGCCGCCAGCAGCGACGTCGCGGCCAGGACGGGCTGCAGCTGGGCGTCCTGCGGGTAGTGGACCGCTGCGCGCACGGCGGGCGTCAGGTGCGGCTCGTACGCCGCGGCCTCGCCCGGCGGGAGCTCGCGGGCGTCCACGCCCGCCGCGCGCTGGGCCGCCGCGAAGTCGCGCAGGGCGGCGCCCTCCGGCTCGCCGGTGGCGACGACGAGGCCGCCCTTCACCTCGTACTCGCACTCCGCACGGCCCGGGCCCAGCTCTTCGCGCAGCGCCGCGAGCAGGCGGGGCCAGCGGCTCAGCGAGGCCTGCGCGAGGGCGAGTCCGGGGCCGGGGGCCTTGTTCGAGACGAGGAGGTTGCCCTCGCCGCAGGCGGTGGTGCCGGCCGCGAGCGGGCCCCGGTCGAGGACGAGCACGCGGGCCCCGCGGCGGGTCAGCGCCTCCGCGCACGCCGCGCCGACCACTCCGCTCCCGACGATGACGACATCGGCACCGCCACCGTTGCCGCCACCACCGTCACCGTCGTCCTGGACTTGCCGGTCTCGCCGGCCGTCCCGGTTTTCCTGGTCTTCCCGCAGAACGCGCACGCCAGTCGCACCGCCGTTCCCCCAGAGGCCGCCGCGACGCTATTCGCCCGCAGCAGGCGGGTCAACACTCCCGGCACGCATCCCCGGTCCACGTTCGTGCAGGGGCGGGCGCGGTCCTGTAGCTGCTGAGGCGGCATCAAACGCCGCGCGCCGCACGGGGAAACCCGTGCGGCGCGCGGCGGTGCGAGAACGGTGCGGAAACCGTGCGAAAGCTGAGGCCCCGGCCTCACTCCTCGCTCAGGAGGCCCCGGCGGAGGCGGACGAGGGTGCGGCCCAGCAGACGCGAGACGTGCATCTGGGAGATGCCCAGCTCCTCGCCGATCTCCGACTGGGTCATGTTCGCCACGAAGCGCAAGGACAGGATCTTCCGGTCCCGCTGCGGGAGTTCGGCGATCATCGGCTTGAGGGCGGCGACGTACTCCACGCCCTCGAGGTCGTGGTCCTCGTAGCCGATGCGGGCCGAGAGGGCGCCCTCCGCCTCGTCGTCCTGCGGCTGGGCGTCCAGCGAGCTGGCCGAGTAGGCGTTGCTCGCGGCCATGCCCTCGACGACCTCGTCCTCCGTCAGGCCGAGGTGCCCGGCGAGTTCGCCGACGGTGGGGGAGCGGTCCAGGCTCTGGGCGAGCTCGTCGCGGGCCTTGGCCAGGTCGATGCGGAGCTCCTGGAGCCGGCGCGGCACGCGCACGGACCAGCTGGTGTCGCGGAAGAACCGCTTGATCTCGCCGATGATGGTCGGCATCGCGAAGGTCGGGAACTCGACGCCCCGGCTGAGCTCGAAGCGGTCGATGGCCTTGATGAGGCCGATCGTGCCGACCTGGACGATGTCCTCCATCGGCTCGCTGCGGGAGCGGAACCGGGCGGCGGCGAACCTCACGAGGGCGAGGTTCAGTTCGACCAGGGTGTTGCGTACGTAGGCGTATTCGTGCGTGCCCTCTTCGAGCGCCTCCAGGCGGGCGAAGAGCGTCTTGGACAGGGCACGTGCGTCGTGCGGCGCCATCTCGCCCAAGGGCGTGGGGCCGGTCCCGTCGTACTCGGGGATCTCGGGAAAGTCGGGAAGCCCGGAATGTTCGGGCGGGGACTGGGGCAGGGGTGCCGACGACGCCGTACGCGGTTCCGTATGCGTTTCGTCGAGCCGGGGTGACATGGTCTCCTCCATCATTCTCGGCATATGGCTGCCGATGCCGTCGCGTCGTGCTGCGGTGAGCGGCGCCTCCAAAGCCGTCCGTGGTGGATGTCGTCCTACTAGCCCTACCTGTCTTCACCCTTGCGCCGCAAGTGCGCAATGTCCCTATATGTGCATAATGCCGGACCTTCGGCTACCGGACGACGTAGGGAAGGCGTAGTGTTCTGGGAGCGCCACGCAGGCACACCGAGAAGGGATGCGCATGGATCGCGGGATGGTCGGCAGCGCAAGCAGGGGCCGGCTGAATGTAGCCGTCCGGCGGGACGGGGCGAGCGCGATCGTGACGCCGGTGGGTGAGCTCGATCACCACACGGCGGACGTGCTGCGCGAGCCCCTGGAGGCCGCCATCGCCGACGGCGGCGCACGCGTGGTCCTGGACTGCTCCGGTCTGGAGTTCTGCGACTCGACCGGCCTCAACGTGCTCCTGGGCGCCCGGCTGCAGGCCGAGGCCGCGGGCGGCGGGATCCACCTGGCCGCGATGCAGCCCGTGGTCGCCCGGGTCTTCGAGATCACCGGCGCGGAAGCCGTCTTCACCGTGCACGACACCCTCGACGCGGCCCTCGCCGGCTGACCCCTGGCGCCCTCGCCTTTCCCTGTGCGTTACTCAGTCGTCACCCGGTCGGCCGGGCTCCTTCGGCGTGGGTTCGCAGGCACCAGTTGCATGCATCACAGGATCGGCACCGAAGAAGTGGGTGTTCTCACGATTCGGTCGGGCAGGAGTCTGCTGAATCCGTTCCATGTGCCAGGTAGCCGCGATCAAGGTATCCAGGTACCCGTCCGTCCCTTCGTTCCGTTCTGAATCGGTGAATCGGTGAGGTGAAGCGCTGATGAGCACCACCCGGCCGTGCCCTCCGCCGGGCGACCCCGGTCCGGGGGCGAACGGCGCCGCCTCCTCCGGTGCGCTGTCGCCGGACGGGTCTTCGCAGGGGCCCCGGCCCGGCGGAACGCGCCGGCTGCACCTCGTCGGGGTCAGCGGCGCCGTTCCCATGTCGCGTGACTTCACCCGGCAGGCGCTCCACGACTGGGGCTGGCTCCCCGCGATCGGCGCGGACCACCGCGCGGCCGCCGAGGACGTCCTGCTCGTCGTCTCCGAGCTGGTCACCAACGCCTGCCTGCACGCCGACGGCCCCGAGGAGCTCCGCGTGAGCTGCACGGGCAAGGTGCTGCGCCTGGAGGTCGTCGACCTCGGTGCGGGAACGCCCGCGCCGCGCACCCCGCACCGCGCGGGGCGGCCCGGCGGGCACGGGATGTTCATCGTGCAGCGGCTCTGCCTGGACTGGGGCGTCGTGCGGAACGAGGGCGGCGCCGGGAAGACGGTGTGGGCGGAGCTGGCCGCGCCGGGCTAGGCCGCCGCCTCTTCCCTCCCCTCCTCTTCTCTTCCTTCCTTCTTCCTTCTTCACTTTTCTTTCGTTCTCCGCCCTCTCTTCCCTGCCTTCTCTTCCTTCCTCAAGGTCCCCGGCGTACTGTCTGCGCCCGATCTGATGTGCCGTCAGCTGGGCTCGGTTCACACTGCTCCGCTCGGCCGCGGCACCGGACGAGAGGGGAACCAGAGGTGTCCCACATCCCACGCCGCGCAGCCGCCCTCGCCGCGTCCCTGGCCGGCGGGGCCGTCCTGCTGGGCGCCCCGGCCGCGCACGCGGTGACGATCGACGTCGACTACGCGTGCAAGACCCCCATCGGCGACAAGAGCGCCGTCTCGCCCATCGACATCAAGGGCGTCGCGGATGGCGGTGCGTACAAGCTGACCATGTCCTTCGAGAAGGGCGTCTCCTCCAGCCCCATCGAGCTCGGCAAGGGCGCGATGAAGCCGAGCGCCGTCATCAAGGTGGGCGGTGCGGACAGCGGGACGGTCGCCGTCTCCGGGCCCGCCAACACGGAGCCGATCCCGGCCAACACCCCGATCAAGATCAGTGACCTGTCGGGGACGTACACCCCGAAGAAGAGCGGCAGCGTGACGTTCACCGCCTCCACGCTGACCATCCAGGCGCTGGGCACGACCACCACCTGCACGCCGACGAACAATCCCAAGCCGTCGCTGACACTCGACATCAAGGAGCCCGGGGGGAGTTCCGGCGGGTCCTCCACGGGTGGGTCCTCGACCGGCGGGTCCTCTACGGGCGGGTCCTCTACGGGCGGTTCATCCACGGGTGGGGCCACTGGTGGTTCCACCGGTGGGTCCGCCACGGGCGGTTCCTCCACCGGCGGTTCCTCCTCCACCGGCGGTGGCCAGCTGCCCCAGACCGGGCCCGCCGACTCCGCCATCGCCCTCGGCACCCTCGGCGGCACCGTCCTGCTCACCGGCGTCGCCGGCACGCTCTGGCTGACCCGGCGGCGCCGGGCGGCGACCACGCGCTGACCCGCATGAACACGTGCCGACCCGCATGAAGGGGCCGCCTGTGCGCCGTCGTCCCGTCCGTCTGCTCCCGCCGGTCCTCGTGGCGTTGCTGCTCTGCGCCTCCGCCGTCCCGGCAGCCGCTGCCGCCGACGACCGGCCGTGGTCGGCCGCACCCGCCCCCGCCGGTACGGAGGCGCCCGGCCCGGACGACCGCGCGTCGTTCTACCTGGAGGGCGCCCCCGGCACGGTCTTCACCGACAAGCTGTCCGTGGTCAACCCCGCGGATCGCGAGCGCTCCTTCACCCTCCGGGGGGCCGGGCCGTGGATCTCCCCCGCCCGGCAGCAGGTGCGGGTGCCCGCCCGCACCCGGGCGAACGTACCCCTGCGCGTGACGGTCCCCGGCGACGCGGAGCCCGGCGACCACCCCGGCGCGGTGGTCGTGAGCGCGGAGGGGCGGGAGGTGCGCGTGCGGCTGGCCCTGCGCGTCAGCGGGGCACCGGCGCTGCCTGCGCTCGCCGTCGAGAACGTACGGGTCGGCGGCGCGGGCGTGGGCGCGGGCGGTGGTGCCGTGATCCGGTACACCCTGGTCAACCGCGGCAACCGGGCGCTGACCCCGCGGCTCGCCCTCCGCGCCGACGGGGTCTTCGGCACGGTCCTCCGCCGCGCGGTCGCCGACCCGCCGGGCGAGCTGGCGCCGGGGCGGGTGGTGCGCCGGGTGGAGCGGTGGCCGGACGCGCCGCGGCTGGACTCGGTGACGGTGCGGGTGACCGCTGTCGCGGAGGGCGGGGTGCGGGCCGGCGGGTCCGGGTCGTACACGCCTGTGCGGTGGGTTGGGCCGGTGGGGGGCGGGGTGGTGCTGGTGCTTGCGGGTGGGGCGGTGGTGCTGGTGCGGCGGTTCGGGCAGCGTCGCGGCGCCGGGGGCGACGCATGAGGCGTGTCGCCGTCGTCCTTCTTCCGCTGGTGCTGCTGATCCTGTTCGTCAGTCTGACGCCTGCTGCGGCTGCGGCCGTCTCCTACGGGCCTCGTCTTTCGCTGGACCGGCCGGAGGCCGGCAAGGGCAGCACCGTGGTCGTGAAAGGGGAAGGGTGGCGGCCGCGGGCCCTGCTCACTCTGCTGGTGTGCGGGCGGAACATGGTGGGGGGTACCAACGATTGCGTTAATGCCGAGGGACGGACTGTCACTACGGAGGGTGACGGAACTTTTCGGCGGGAGTTTGTGGTGGGGGAGCCGCCCACGCCTTGTCCCTGCGTGGTGCACGTGGCCACGGTGACCGGGGAAGCCTCGGCGGCGGACGTCCCTCTGGTCGTCGCGGGGCACCCCGTCGCCCCGCTGCCCGCGTCCTCCGGGGCGCGGATCGGCGTGCTGGACGCCCGGCTGGAAGGTTCCGGCGGGCTGCTCACGTGGTTCGGGGCCCCGCCGGTGCGGCGGCTCGTCCTCACGGTCGGGAACCTGGGGTCCGGGGCGGCCGAGGACCCGGTCTTCCGTGTGGGGACCGCGCGGGGGCTCCTCGCGCCCTCCTGGGAGGAGCGGAAGTGGCGCGGGACGATCCCGGCGGGGCAGCGGGCCCGGGTCGCCTTCGACGTGGAGCTCGCCGCGGGTGCTCACGGGCCCTACGAGGTCTCCCTCAAGTACGGCGACAAGGTGCTGGTCACCGAGCCCTGGGACGTGGCCCGGCCGTGGGGGGTGACGCTGTTCTGGATCCTGCTGTGTCTGGTCGTCCCCGCGGGGCTCTTCCGGCTCGGGATGGCCGTCGTCGACCGGTTGCGGCCCCGGCCCGCCTCCGCGGTCGCGGAGCCCGGCGCCCTGCCCTGGTTCACCCCGGAGTCCATGCCGCGTCTGCCGGACTGAAACGCACAGTGCCCCGGCGCGCCATTGCGCCGGGGCACTGTCGTTCAGGGGGTCCTCAGCGGACGTCGCCCATCAGGCCTTCGATCCGCTTGCGGGACATCCACACCGCGACACCGGCCAGGGTGGCGGCCGCCGCCTGTCCGAGGATCACGGCGGTGCCGTTGAGGTTGACACCCGCCTCCGTCAGCAGGGTCATGGTGCAGTCGCCCGCGGTCACCGCGAGGAACCAGACGCCCATCATCTGGCTCGCGTACTTCTGCGGCGCCATTTTCGTGGTGAGCGACAGACCGACCGGGGAGAGGCACAGCTCACCCATGGTCTGGATGCCGTAGATCATCAGCAGCCAGGCGGGGGTGACCTTCGTGCCGTCGGCGGCCATCGCCATCGGGATGGCGAAGACGAAGAACGAGGCGCCGATGATGACCATGGCCATCGAGAACTTCACCGTGGTGCTCGGCTCGCGGTCCTTGCGGGCGAGCCACAGCCACATCGAGGCGAAGACCGGGGCGATCGCCATGACCCACAGCGGGTTGACCGACTGGAACCAGGTCGACGGGAAGTCGATGCCGAAGACGTTGTCCGCGGTCTTCTTCTCGGCGAAGGTCGACATCGTCGAGCCGGCCTGGTCGAAGATCATCCAGAACACGGCGGCGGCGACGAAGAACCAGATGTAGCCGCTGACCTTGGTCTGCTCGTTCGTCGTCAGGTCCTTGTCGCGCTTGATGCGGGCCAGGACCGTGATCGGGACGACGAGGCCGACCAGGGCGATCGGAATCGTGGCCCACTTCTGCGTGAAGTGGCCGGTGCCCGCGACGACGCCGTAGAAGGCGGCGGCGATGGCCACCCACAGGGCGGCCTTCATGAGCGTCGACTTGCGCTCGGCGGCCGTCAGCGGCTTCGGGACGACGCTGCTCTGCGGGCTGAGGTGGCGGGTGCCCCACAGGAAGAAGAGCAGGCCCAGACCCATGCCGGCCGCGGCGATCGCGAAGCCCAGGTGCCAGTTGACCTTCTGGCCGACGGTGCCGATGACGAGCGGCGCGGCGAAGGCACCGGTGTTCACACCGATGTAGAAGATCGTGAAGCCGCCGTCGCGGCGCGGGTCCTGAGGACCGTCGTAGAGGTGGCCGACCATCGTGGAGATGTTGGCCTTCAGCAGGCCCGAACCGATCGCCACCAGCGCGAGGCCGGCGAAGAAGGTCGGCTTGCCCGGGATGGCCAGCGTCAGGTGACCGGCCATGATGATGCCCGCCGCTATGGCGACCGTCTTGCGGGGGCCCCAGACGCGGTCGCCGAACCAGCCGCCGGGCATGGCCAGCAGGTAGACCATCGCCACATAGATGGAGTAGATGGCCACCGAGCTGGCCTCGGGCATCGCCAGACCGCCGCCCTGGCTGTCGGGCTTCGCGTCCGGGCCGCCGGCGATCAGGTAGACGACGAGGAGGGCGCGCATGCCGTAGTAGCTGAAGCGCTCCCACATCTCCGTCATGAAGAGGGGGGCCAGGCCACGGGGGTGGCCGAAGAAGGTCTTGCCGCCGGAGTCCGGAGAGGTCTTCTCCTGCTCGGCCGCACCCTTCGTCAGGCTGGACGCCATGTCGATCCTTGAGTGCTCGGGACGCGCGGCTGCAGCTGCTGCGCGCCCGGGTGGGGGTTGGCCGGCACCGGTCACCGCGCCGCCCGCCCCCACGTCCAAGGGGTTCGCTCTCTCCTCCAAGGGAGCGACAGGACAGCCGTCACCGGGATCCACGCCCCCGCGCCCCTTCGCGCGGCGGACCCGGCCGCCAGGTCATTCACTGTGAACAAGACTGGGGTATCCAGCCCTGCACACGACAGAGACCTTCGGCGCGCCGAATACGATCCGAAGGTCCCCCTTGTAGCTACAGACGTCTGGTCACCATACGTCACACCCCGCCCGCAAATGGAAGCAGTTGAGATATGGATCACAAGGCTTCGGGGAACCGTTTAAGCACCCTTAAAGGTCCGTACCGCGCGGTCAAGGGTTGCCGCCGGTAGCTCCCGCGGGACCTCTGACGTGGGCCCGAGCGGACTACCATCACTCCATGACCCGAGTACTGCTCGCCGAGGATGACGCGTCCATCTCGGAGCCGCTCGCACGCGCCCTGCGCCGCGAGGGGTATGAGGTGGAGGTGCGAGAAGACGGTCCCACGGCGCTGGACGCCGGGCTCAAGGGAGGGGTGGACCTGCTCGTCCTCGACCTTGGGCTGCCCGGGATGGACGGACTGGAGGTCTGCCGCCGGCTGCGCACCGAGGGCCACGGCTTCCCGGTGCTGGTGCTCACCGCCCGGGCGGACGAGGTGGACACGGTCGTCGGCCTGGACGCCGGCGCCGACGACTACGTCACCAAGCCCTTCCGGCTCGCCGAGCTGCTGGCCCGCGTGCGGGCCCTGCTGCGGCGCGGCACCGTCGAGGCCCACCAGCAGCCCCCCGCCACCCACGGCGTGCGGATCGACGTCGAGTCGCACCGCGCCTGGATGGGCGAGGAGGAACTGCAGCTGACGGCGAAGGAGTTCGACCTGCTGCGGGTGCTCGTGCGGGACGCGGGCCGGGTCGTCACCCGCGACCAGCTGATGCGCGAGGTCTGGGACACCACGTGGTGGTCGTCCACCAAGACCCTCGACATGCACATCTCCTGGCTGCGCAAGAAGCTCGGCGACGACGCCGCCAACCCCCGCTACATCGCCACCGTGCGCGGTGTCGGGTTCCGCTTCGAGAAGAGCTGATCAGAGGGGAGCCGGGCCCGGGGCGCCCGGAGGGGCCGCGCGGAGCGGCCCCTCCCCGGCATCCGGAACCGCTTTCCCTCGTACCATCCCGCCCGGAGGGCAACCCGTGCGTCGCCGCCTGATCAACTCCACGCTCGCCGTCGTCCTCGTCGTGATCGCCGTCTTCGGCATCTCGCTCGTCATCGTCGAGACCCGCACGATCGAGAGCAGCGCCCAGGAGAGCGTGAAGTCCGAGGCCGTACGGCTGGTGAGCATCGTCGACAGCCGGCTGGTCGGGGGCGAGCGGGTCGAGTCCGAGGTGCTCAGCGAGCAGATCACCGACGACCGGTACGCCCGCATCGAGATCCCCGGCCGGCCCGCCATCGAGATCGGCGAGCGGCCCGCGGGCGGCGTCATCGTCGCGACCGAGCCGGGCGAGCAGGGCGTGCTCGTCCGCGTCGAGGAGTCCCGCTCCACGGTCAGCCGCGAGGTCGGCCGCACCCTGCTGGTGATCCTCGCCGTCGCGCTGCTGGCCGTGATCGCCGCCGTCTTCCTGGCCGTGCGCCAGGCCAACCGGCTCACCGCCCCGCTCACCGACCTCGCCGAGACCGCCGAACGGCTCGGCTCCGGCGACCCCCGTCCCCGCCACCGCCGCTACGGGGTGCCCGAGCTGGACCGGGTGGCCGACGTCCTCGACTCCAGCGCCGAGCGGATCGCGCGGATGCTCACCGCCGAGCGGCGGCTGGCCGCGGACGCCTCGCACCAGCTGCGCACCCCGCTGACGGCGCTCTCCATGCGGTTGGAGGAGATCACGCTCACCGACGAGCCGGAGACGGTCAAGGAGGAGGCGACGATCGCTCTCGCCCAGGTCGAGCGGCTCACCGACGTCGTCCAGCGGCTGCTCACCAACTCCCGCGACCCCAAGTCCAGCTCGGCCGTCACCTTCGACCTCGACGAGGTCATCAAGCAGCAGATCGAGGAGTGGCGCCCGGCCTCGCGCAGCGAGGGCCGCGCCATCGTCCGCTCCGGCAAGCAGGGGCTCCGGGCCGTCGGCACGCCCGGCGCCGTCGCCCAGGTCCTCGCGACCCTCATCGAGAACTCCCTGATGCACGGCGACGGCACGGTCGCCCTGCGTACGCGCGTCACCGGCAACCAGGCGGTCGTGGAGGTCACGGACGAGGGGCCGGGCGTGCCGCCGGACCTGGGGGCGCGGGTCTTCGAGCGCACCGTCAGCGGGCGGAACTCCACGGGCCTGGGGCTGGCCGTCGCACGGGACCTGGCGGAGGCGGACGGCGGCCGCCTGGAGCTGCTCCAGGCGAACCCGCCGGTCTTCGCGCTGTTCCTGAGCCGGGAGGCGGAGGGGTCGGACTCCCACGGGTGACCGTGCGTACGGGCCCGTTACTTGCGCGCTTCCGCCGGCTCCGGAGGCGCGGACAGGAACGATTCGGCGGTCTCCACCGCCTGCGCCCTGAAGACCCACGTGCGGTAGGACCAGAAGCGGAAGACCGTCCCTGTCCCGAGGCCGATCACGTTCTTCGCGATGTTGTCCGCGAGCGGGGTCGTCAGGCCGAAGCCGTAGTGCGAGATCGCCAGGATGCCGTTCTCGATCACCAGCCCGGCGCCGCTGAAGAGCAGGAACAGGCTCATCTCGCGGCTGCGCCGGCTCCTGTCGGAGTCGCGGTAGGTCCAGTAGCGGTTGCCGACGTAGTTGGTGCCGATGGCCACGGCCGTGGCGATCACGCCCGAGCGCACCACCGCGAGGCCGAAACCGTGGACGCAGATGTTGAAGACGATGAAGTTGACCACGAACCCGATGGCTCCGACCGCGCCGAACTTGGCGATTTCGCGGGCCACCCGCTCCAGCCGGGAACGCACTGTGCGCCGTTGACTCATGGGATCGTCAGGCTCCGTTGAATGGGCGTCTTGGGGCGTGGGGCAGCTTTCATGCTATCCAGCCCGGCCCGGGCGCCGACGGACGGAGTCGGTGAACGTGAGGCGAACGCGAGTCATATCGGCCATTGGTGCACTCACTGCCTTTTCGGATGATCCTCCGAACGCGGTCCGGGGCAGTTCCCCCGTACGGATACCCTGGGGGCGTGACGTTCCCGGTAGTCGGCATGGTCGGCGGCGGCCAGCTCGCCCGTATGACCCACGAGGCGGGCATCCCCCTCGGCATCAAGTTCAAGCTGCTCAGCGATACTCCGCAGGACTCGGCGGCCCAGGTGGTCAGCGACGTCGTCATCGGCGACTACCGCGACCTGGAAACCCTTCGTGCTTTCGCACAAGGGTGTGACGTGATCACCTTCGATCACGAGCACGTTCCCACCGAGCACCTCCGGGCCCTGGAGGCGGACGGCATCCCCGTCCGCCCGGGGCCCGACGCATTGGTGCACGCCCAGGACAAGGGTGTGATGCGGGCGAAGCTCGACGCGATCGGAGTGCCGTGCCCGCGGCACCGCATCGTCGAGGACCCCGACGACGTGGCGCGCTTCGCGGCGGAGGGCGACGGCTTCCCCGTCGTCCTGAAGACCGTGCGCGGCGGATACGACGGGAAGGGGGTGTGGATCGTCCGCAGCGCGGAAGAGGCGGGTGAACCCTTCCGCGCCGGAGTCCCCGTCCTCGCCGAGGAGAAGGTCGCCTTCGTCCGCGAGCTCGCGGCGAACGTCGTCCGCTCCCCGCACGGCCAGGCCGTCTCGTACCCCGTCGTCGAGTCCGTCCAGGTCGACGGCGTCTGCGACACCGTGATCGCCCCCGCGCCCGGGCTCTCCCAGGAGCTCTCCGCGCAGGCCCAGCAGCTCGCCCTCAAGGTCGCCCAGGAGCTGGGCGTCGTCGGGCACCTCGCCGTGGAGCTGTTCGAGACCGCCGACGGCCGCATCCTCGTCAACGAGCTCGCGATGCGCCCGCACAACTCCGGCCACTGGACCCAGGACGGCGCGATCACCTCGCAGTTCGCCAACCACGTGCGCGCCGTGCTCGACCTGCCGCTCGGCGACCCCCGCCCGCGCGCCAAGTGGACCGTCATGGCCAACGTGCTCGGCGGCGACTACCCCGACATGTATTCCGCGTACCTCCATTGCATGGCACGCGACCCGGGCCTGAAGATCCATATGTACGGCAAGGACGTCAAACCCGGCCGGAAGGTCGGACACGTCAACACCTACGGCGACGATCTGGCGGATGTGCGCGAGCGCGCGAGCCACGCCGCCGGATATCTGCGAGGAACGATCACGGAATGACTGCTTCCCCCGTCGGCCCCGTCGTCGGCATCGTCATGGGCTCCGACTCCGACTGGCCCGTCATGGAAGCCGCCGCCAAGGCCCTGGACGAGTTCGAGGTCCCCTACGAGGTCGACGTCGTCTCCGCGCACCGGATGCCGCGCGAGATGGTCGCGTACGGGGAGCGGGCCGCCGGGCGCGGCCTCAAGGCGATCATCGCCGGCGCGGGCGGCGCCGCCCACCTGCCCGGCATGCTGGCCTCCGTCACCCCGCTGCCGGTGATCGGCGTGCCCGTGCCCCTGAAGTACCTGGACGGCATGGACTCCCTGCTCTCCATCGTCCAGATGCCGGCCGGGGTGCCCGTCGCCACCGTCTCCGTCGCGGGCGCCCGCAACGCCGGCCTGCTCGCCGTCCGCATGCTCGCCGCGCACGACGCCGACCTGCTCGCCCGCATGCAGCACTTCCAGGACGAGCTCAACGAACAGGCCACGGACAAGGGCAGGCGGCTGCGCGCGAAGGTGCAGGGCGCCGGCGGCTTCGGATTCGGCAAGTGACCGCGGGAGCGACGATGACGGACCAGCTGCTGGACCGCGCCCGCGAGCTCCTCGCCGCCCACCCCGTCGTCGACGGGCACAACGACCTGCCCTGGGCGCTGCGCGAGCAGGTCCGCTACGACCTCGACCGGCGCGACATCGCCCGCGACCAGAGCGCCACCGGGCTCCACACCGACCTGCCGCGGCTGCGCGCGGGCGGCGTCGGCGCCCAGTTCTGGTCGGTCTACGTCCGCACGGACCTCGCCGGCGACGAGGCCGTCAGTGCCACGCTCGAACAGATCGACGTCGTCCGGCAGCTCGCCGACCGCCACCCCGGCGCGCTCAGGCTCGCCTTCACCGCCGACGACATGGAGGCCGCGCGCGCCGAAGGGCGCATCGCCTCGCTGATGGGCGCCGAGGGCGGGCACAGCATCAACTGCTCCCTGGCCACGCTGCGGGCGCTGCACCGCCTCGGCGTGCGCTACATGACCCTCACCCACAACGACAACATCCCGTGGGCCGACTCCGCCACGGACATCCCCGCGGCGGGCGGGCTGACCCGCTTCGGCGAGGAAGTCGTGCGGGAGATGAACCGCATCGGCATGCTGGTCGACCTGTCGCACGTCTCCGCCGACACGATGCGGGACGCCCTGCGGGTCACCGAGGCGCCGGTGATCTTCTCGCACTCGTCGGCGCGGGCCGTCTGCGACCACCCGCGCAACGTTCCCGACGACGTCCTCGGCGCGCTCGCCGCGAACGGGGGCGTGGCCATGGCGACGTTCGTCCCCAAGTTCATCCTGCCGGAGGCCGTCTCCTGGACGCAGGCCGCCGACGAGAACCTGCGCGCGCACGGCCTGCACCACCTCGACACCTCGCCGCGGGCGATGGAGCTGCACCGCGCCTTCGAGGCGGAGCGGCCGCGGCCGCTCGCGACGGCGTCCACGGTCGCCGACCACCTCGACCACATGCGCGAGGTCGCCGGCGTCGACCACATCGGCATCGGCGGCGACTTCGACGGCACGGCGTTCACCCCCGTCGACCTGGCCGACGTCGCCGGCTACCCCAACCTCATCGCCGAACTGCTCCGCCGGGGCTGGTCCGACACGGACCTGGCGAAGCTGACGTGGCGCAACGCGGTGCGGGTGCTGCGGGACGCGGAGGACGTGGCGCGGGCGGCTTCCGCGAAGCGGGGCCCGTCGATCGCGACGATCGACGCCCTGGACGGCCCGCCCGCCGCCTGAGCGGGTCGTGAGTCCTCGCCCCGGGGCCCGGGGCGAGGCCCCGCCTACGCGCGGGGGCGCCCCATCGCGCGGAACGTCCAGCCCGCGTCGCGCCACGCGGCGGCGTCCAGCGCGTTGCGGCCGTCGATGATGTGGTGGGCCGAGGCGACGGCGGCGATCTCCGACGGGTCGAGCTCGCGGAACTCGCCCCACTCGGTCAGGTGCAGCACCACCCGCGCCCCGCGGCACGCCTCGAGCGCGCTCTCCGCGTAGGCGAGGGTCGGGAAGAGGCGCCGCGCGTTCTCCATGCCCTTCGGGTCGTAGACCGTGACCTGGCCGCCCTGCAGGTGGATCTGCCCGGCGACGTTGAGCGCGGGGGAGTCGCGGACGTCGTCGGAGTCCGGCTTGAACGTCGCACCGAGGACGGCGACCCGCTGTCCGAGGAAGCTGCCGCCGACCGCCTCGCGGGCCAGCTCGACCATGTGCGCGCGGCGGCGCATGTTGATGGAGTCGACCTCGCGGAGGAAGGTGAGCGCCTGGTCGACGCCCAGCTCGCCGGCCCGGGCCATGAAGGCGCGGATGTCCTTGGGCAGGCAGCCGCCGCCGAAGCCGACGCCGGCGCGCAGGAACTTCTTGCCGATGCGGTCGTCGTGGCCGATGGCCTCGGCGAGCTTGATGACATCGCCGTCGGCGGCCTCGCACACCTCTGCCATGGCATTGATGAAGGAGATCTTCGTGGCGAGGAAGGAGTTGGCGGCGGTCTTGACCAGCTCGGCGGTCGGGTAGTCGGTGACGACGAAGGGCGTGCCCTCGCCGACCGGCTTGGCGTACACCTCGCGCAGCAGCTTCTCGCCGCGCTCGCCGGCGACGCCGACGACGATGCGGTCGGGGCGCAGGGTGTCCTGGACGGCGAAGCCCTCGCGCAGGAACTCGGGGTTCCAGGCCAGCTCGACCTCCTCGCCGGCCGGAGCGAGCTCGGTGAGCAGCCGCGCGAGCCGCGCGGCGCTGCCGACCGGGACGGTGGACTTGCCGACGACGAGCGCGGGGCCGTGCAGGACGGCGGCCAGGGAGGTGAAGGCGGCGTCGACGTAGGACATGTCGCAGGCGTACTCGCCGTGCTTCTGCGGAGTGTTCACGCAGACGAAGTGGACGTCGCCGAACTCGCCGACCTCCTCCCAGGAGGTCGTGAAGCGCAGCCGCCCGGTCGAGCCCTCCAGCCCGGCGACGTGCTTGCGCAGCAGCTCCTCCAGCCCCGGCTCGTACATCGGGACCTTGCCGCGCCCGAGCATCTCGATCTTCTCGGGGGCCACGTCGAGGCCCAGCACCTCGAAGCCGAGCTCGGCCATGGCCGCGGCATGGGTGGCGCCGAGGTAGCCGGTGCCGATCACGGTGATCCTGGGGGCCATGCGTGCTCCATGTGCTGACGGGCGGGACTGCGGTGCCCGAGCATAGTCGGGCCCCGAGCTGGGAAGGAGCGGGGTGGACGGCAGTCGCGGGGGCGCCTGCCGGGTGCTGTCGGCAAGCTCACGTAGTCCCTGTCCGGGAGCCGCCCCTAGAATCGGGGTTACTAAACGGTAGTTAACTCTCAGGGGAGTACGCCTTGGCGGGAAACACGGACTTCGACCTCTACCGGCCGTCCGAGGAGCACGACGAGCTGCGCAAGGTCGTGCGCCAGCTCGCCGAGGAGAAGATCGCCCCGCACGCCGCCGCGGTGGACGAGGAGGCCCGCTTCCCCCAGGAGGCCCTGGACGCCCTCGTCGCCACCGACCTGCACGCCGTGCACGTCCCCGAGGAGTACGGCGGCGCCGGTGCGGACGCCCTTGCCACGGTGATCGTCATCGAGGAGGTCGCCCGTGTCTGCGTGTCGTCCTCGCTGATCCCCGCCGTGAACAAGCTCGGTTCGCTGCCGGTGATCCTCTCCGGCTCCGAGGAGCTGAAGAAGAAGTACATGGGCCCGCTCGCCAAGGGCGACGCGATGTTCTCGTACTGCCTCAGCGAGCCGGACGCCGGCTCGGACGCGGCCGGCATGAAGACCCGCGCCGTGCGCGACGGCGACTTCTGGGTCCTCAACGGCGTCAAGCGCTGGATCACCAACGCCGGCGTCTCCGAGTACTACACGGTCATGGCCGTGACGGACCCGGAGAAGCGCTCCAAGGGCATCTCGGCCTTCGTCGTGGAGAAGGGCGACGAGGGCGTCTCCTTCGGCGCCCCGGAGAAGAAGCTCGGCATCAAGGGCTCCCCGACCCGCGAGGTCTACCTCGACAACGTCCGCATCCCCGCCGACCGCATGATCGGCGCGGAGGGCACGGGCTTCGCCACCGCGATGAAGACCCTGGACCACACCCGCATCACCATCGCCGCTCAGGCCCTCGGCGTCGCCCAGGGCGCCCTCGACTACGCCAAGGGCTACGTCCAGGAGCGCAAGCAGTTCGGCAAGCCGATCGGCGACTTCCAGGGCGTCCAGTTCATGCTGGCCGACATGGCGATGAAGATCGAGGCCGCCCGCCAGCTCACCTACGCGGCGGCCGCCAAGTCCGAGCGCGGCGACGCCGACCTCACCTTCCAGGGCGCCGCCGCCAAGTGCTTCGCCTCGGACGTCGCCATGGAGGTCACCACCGACGCCGTCCAGCTCCTCGGCGGCTACGGCTACACCCGTGACTACCCCGTCGAGCGCATGATGCGCGACGCGAAGATCACGCAGATTTATGAAGGCACGAATCAGGTTCAGCGCATAGTCATGGCCAGGAACCTGCCGAAGTAGCCGTTCTCGCAGGTCAGAGGCAGTTTCCTGTCACTGGCGCAGCCGCCGTGGGTTATGGCCCCGTCCCGGCACCTCACGAGAGGAGCGGGACGGGGCCATCACTGCTGAGACTGCTGGATCCGCCTATGGCGTTGGTGCTTCTGGCTCTGGGCCTGCGTCGGGGCAGATGAAGCCCCGCAACGTCGGGGGCTGCCCACTCTGGCCTTGAGCCACTTCGGCCTGAGCCGCGCGCATGGCTTTCACGAGCGCCTCATACCTGGGGTCGATCCACTCGATCACGTCGTACCTCCCGTGTCCGGCAGCGTACGGCGTCTGTGCCCCACCAGTCAGGAGACCGGAGGTTCGGGCTTGGGCATGGGGCGAATCGCGCACTCGGGGGCGTGCTGGCAGTTGGCGGCCACAGGCACTCGCTCGTCGCTGGGGCCGTGCCACAGTTCAGCGTCCACTGAGAAGCCTGCTTCCTCGATCATGGCGCGGGTCCGATTCAAGATCTCCGGGTCGTAGTGCGTCGGGTCGTAACCCGGCGAGTGATGGACGAACCCACCGTTCCCCTCGCACAGCTCGGCGTACAGCCGTGTGTGCACGATCAGGGCGTGCCACCCCTCATCGACCACCCGCGACGGCGCCAGAGCGACGCCGGGGAACCGTGCTCCCGCGACGACGAACTTCATCGCTTCATCCACGATCCGCTCCGCCATGGCTTCCGCCATGCCGGGGTTGCTGTCCATGACGGTCTTGGTCACTCCAGCCCGTTGGTCGCGGCTGATGAGTTCACTAGCATCGGGCATGCTCGTACCTCTCCTGTGAGGGTGCGTGTGCCTCGCCCCGGTCTCTCGACCTGTCCAGGGTTTCCACGACCGGGGCGAGGGTCTCTACTCGGCGCGAACCACCATCGCGAACGATGTACGGATGCGCCGAAAACCAGAGTGGCCGGACCGGCCCGTGTGGCTCATGCACTCCACATCGACGGCCGCCGACTCGTCAGCAGGTGTCGCCTTCCACTTGCAGTGCAGGCACTCGGCCTCGAAGGTCACGTCCGTATCGGGGTGCTCGGTGATCCGGTGCACCACGTAGCGCATGGCTGCCCTAATGCTCACAACCCGCTCCTACGGCTCCGCCGCCCGTCCTGCCTTCGTTCACCATGACCTGCCCTCCCCAGTGCTCCGCTGTGTCAAGGACGGTAGGGAGACGGGAGGACGCCGGTCCATCGGGTTGCACGCTGTTGCAGAGATTCAGGCAAGGGAGTCGATGGCCCTGATGATGTGGGCCCGAGCCTGCGCACCGTGAACGGCGATCTGCGACAGTTCCGCGAAGGCTTTGAGGTACGTACCGACCTCCCCGGGTGCCGCCACGTTGATCTCGGCCGTCAGTGTCTCGACGGCCACCAGCCCCTCGTCGAAGGCGTAGAACGCTTCCAGGGGCCAGATCCTCCGGCGAGCCCCGAAGGGGATCACGCCGAGCGAGACGTTCGCCTGGGCCATGACCGAGAGAAGGTAGCCAAGCTGCCCGGCCATGGCCGCGTCGTCGCACACGCGGTAATAGAGGACGGCTTCCTCTATGAGCAAGGCGAAGCGGTGGTCGCCTTCACGTACGACCCGCGAACGGTCGAGGCGTGCCTTCACCGCAGCCTCGACGTCATCGGGGGTCTGCTGAAACTCCGTGATGGACCGGAGGAGGCCAGTTGCGTACTCGGCAGTCTGGAGCATCCCGGGTATGAGGTTCGAGGCGTACACGCGGAAGTGCCGGGTGCGCTGGTAGAGCGGGGTCGTCTTCTGGTGGACGCGGCGCATCCCGTCGCGGTGGATCTGCTTCCACTGGACGTACATGGACTCGGCGGTCCGGGACGCAGCGATCAGGTCAGCCGCTTGTTCCTCGGCTCCGCAGGCCGCGCACCAGGACCTGATGTCGGCGTCGGAGGGCAGGGTCCTGCCCCGGGCGATGCGTGACGACTTCGACTTGTGCCAGCCGCACCGGGCGGCCAGCTCGTGTCCTGTGAGCCCTGCGTCTCTCCTGATCTCGTCCAGGCGGGACGCGATGGCAGCCCGTGCCGCTTGGGCGCTGGAGAAGGGGGACGAAGACATGAGCTGACCGACCCGGCCCGCGTCAGACCGTGTACTTCTCGTGGGGGATGGCGCGCTCCCACACTGCTTCGAAGGCTGACGCGCAGAGCCTCGCCGTGGCGGCGTCCTCCGTCTGGTCCGTCTGCACCCATCGGCCGTCGCCGTCGAAGATGTTGAACTGCACCACTCGACCGTCGAAGAGCCAGAAGTCATTGCCGGGGAGTGCGAGGTCCGATGCCTGCCGTCTCGGCAGCCAACGGATGTCCTCACCGGCTGCGACGTTGGTGAACGTCCCGGAGTGCTCGAAGCGGATGTAGTCGCTGACGGGCTCCGAGACGATGCGGGCACGGCGCATGGTCACGCCATTGCCTGTGACCTCCTGCACCAGGTCCAGCCAGGGCCGCCACCAGGACTCGCGATCTGCTGGATTGAGGCGGTGCCCCTTCTTCCAGGCCGCGAAGCCCTCGATCTCGTTCTCCACTCCGTACGCGTCGCGCATCTCCAGATGCACCGCCGAGCGCTCTACGGACCGCAACAGGTCGGCAAAGCTATTCAAGCTCTGCGACATCAAGCGCCTCCCTAAGAAGCGGGATCATCCGCTTCGGTACCCGGATCACTGCCTCGTGGTCAGGCTGCGAGAGGTCCGCTGCGCAGGCCCCCCGCGTCTGGTCGTCCGCCTTCCAGCCCTGGAACAGGAGATCCTTCGTGCCCTCGTCGACCCAGACGGCCGGGGAGCCGTGATCTCCTGACTCCGGATCTTTCCCGACGAACCGTAGTGCCATAACGACCTCCGTTGTCGAGCCAGTTGCGATCGGTTGCATGACCCTCGTACTCGCGCGGCCTGCCGTCAAGAGGGCGTGAGACTGGCCCGGAGCCCACGCGGGTGATCATGGGGAAATCCTGGGGAGGACCCCTCTCGGGTGGTCATCTGCGCAGGTCAGGGCCTTGTTGCCCGTGAAGCACGCAAATATACGAGGGCACGAACCAGGTCCAGCGCATCGTCATGGCGCGCAACCTGCCGAAGTAGCCGGCAGACGGCGCGGCCGGTGGCGTTCCCCGTACGGGGGAGCGCCACTGGCGGACGGGCACGGCCGGATCGATCCTGCTGGGGGGACATCCGTATCCGCCCGCCGCCTGGAGGCGCCCGTCATGCCCGACGTAACCGGCCCCTACGCTCCCGGTACCCCTTGCTGGGTCGACCTCATGGTCCCCGACCAGCAGGCGGCGCTCGACTTCTACCGCGACCTGTTCGGCTGGCAGGGAGAGGTCGGGCCGCCCGAGACCGGCGGTTACGCGGTCTGCTCGATGAACGGCAAGCCCGTCGCCGGGATCATGGCGGCGATGAACCCCGACGGCAGCAAGCCCGACCCGATGCCGCCCTCGGTGTGGACCACCTACCTCGCGACCGCCGACGTGGACGCCGCCCAGTCGCGCATCGCCACGAACGGCGGCCAGGTGATGATGCCGGCCATGGACGTCATGACCCTCGGCCGGATGTCCGTGGCCACCGACCCCACGGGCGGCGTCTTCGGCCTGTGGCAGGCGCGCGACTTCCCCGGCGCGGGCGTGGTCAACGAGCCGGGCGCCGTGATCTGGAACGAGCTCAACACCAGCGACACCGCCACCGCCTCGGGCTTCTACGCCAAGGCGCTCGGCATCAAGGCCGTCCCGATGGAGGGCGCCACGGGCTACTTCTCGCTGGAGGTGGACGGCCGCATGGTCGGCGGGCTCCAGGGGCTGGCGAGCATCGAGGGCATCCCCGAGGACACCCCCTCGCACTGGCTGACGTACTTCGCGGTCGACGACACCGACAGCACGGTCGACGCGCTGGTGCGCGCCGGGGGCAACGTCCTCAAGGCGCCGTTCGACATGATGGCGGGCCGCATGGCCGTCGTGCAGGACCCGCAGGGCGGCGTCTTCGCCGTCATCAACGCGACGCCGCCCGACCAGCCGGCCTGAGCCGGTCGGCCGGGCGGGCGGGCCCCGCGCAGCGCCTCACTTGTCGGAGACGGTGACCTTCTGGTCCTTCTTCAGCTGCCCGAAGAGCTCGTTGGCCTTGGTCATGTCCCACTTCACGGCCACGCCGTCGTTGGGCGTGGGGTGGTTCGCGGTGGCGATGGGCACGGTCATCTGCTGCCCGTCGCCGCCGGTGACGCCCTTCATGGCCCAGAACATGTCCATCAGGTCGAACAGCCCCATGTCCTTGTCGACGATGAGCGTGTCGAGCCCCGAGCCGATCACCGGGTAGAGGCGGAAGGGGTTGAGGACGGTCGACGGCGAGGCCGCCTGCTTCGCCAGCGTGTTCAGGAACTTCTGCTGGTTGCGCATCCGGCCCAGGTCCTGGTCGGCCTCCTGGTGGCGCTGGCGCACGAAGGCCAGCGACTGGGCGCCGTCCAGCTCCTGGCAGCCCGCCTTGAAGTCCGCGCCCGAGTCCCGGTCCTTCAGCGGCTTGTCGAGGCACATCTCGACGCCGCCGAGCGCGTCGACCAGGTTGCGGAAGCCGCCGAAGCCGATCTCCGCGTAGTGGTCGATGCGCAGGCCGGTGTTGAACTCGATGGTCTGCGCGAGCAGCTCCGCACCGCCGTCCGAGTACGCCTGGTTGAGCTTGTGGGTGGACTTCGCGAACCGCTTGCCGGACTTCTGGCCCGTGAAGGCGGGGATGGTGACCCAGGAGTCGCGCGGCAAACTCAGCATCGTGGTGCCGTTGTCGCCGGTGTGCAGGATCATCATCGAGTCGGTGCGCTTGCCGTCCGCCGACCCCGTGTGCAGGTCCTTCTTGTCCTGGTCCGACAGGCCCTCGCGGCTGTCCGAACCGACGATCAGGTAGTTGGTGCCCTCGCCGGCCGGCGGCCGCTCCTTGACCTTGCTCAGGTCCACCTCGGTGCGGAGCTTGGAGTCGGCCCAGAAGTACGTGCCGACCGAGACCGCCAGCAGCAGGACGACGAACGTCACCAGGCCGATCTTGATGCGCCTGCGCCAGTCCGGGCGGGCGGTGCGCTGCGGGAGGGGGCCGCCCCCGCCGGGGCCGCCCGGGCCTCCGGGACCACCGGGGCCGCCGGGACCCGCTCCCGGGCCGTTCGGCGTGCCGCGGCCGTAGACCTGGCCGGTGTTGTATCCGTCACCGGGACCGCCCTGGCCGACGACGCGGTGGCCGCCGGCGACCGGGGCCTCGTCGTAGCCCTGGGGCGGGCTGTACTGCTGGGGCGGCGCCGCACGCCGCACGTGCGGTATGGCGCGCGCACCCTCCGGCCCGGCGCCGGCGCCGCCGCGCCCGTACGCCTGCCGCCGCTCGTCGCTGCGCCCACCGGACCAATCGCTCATGCAAGGAAGTGTGCCTGCCGGTCGCCCGGCACGGAGATCGTCTACGGGTTCCCGGGGCTGCTGTTGCAGACCTGATGCAATCCTCCGGCGTTCACCCACCCGGCATACAGTGGTGGACATGACCATTCAGGACCACCCGGAGCAGGAGACGGCCGGCAAGCCGACGTCGGCCGCCCGTACGACGCTCTCCCACATCATGACCGGCAGTGACACCAATCTGCTGGGCACCGTCCACGGCGGTGTGATCATGAAGCTGGTGGACGACGTCGCCGGCGCCGTGGCCGGCCGGCACTCCGGAGGCCCCGCGGTCACGGCCTCCATGGACGAGATGGCCTTCCTCGAACCGGTCCGCGTCGGTGACCTCGTCCATGTGAAGGCCCAGGTCAACTGGACTGGACGGTCCTCCATGGAGGTCGGCGTCCGGGTCCTCGCCGAGCGCTGGAACGAGTCGACGCCCGCGGTCCAGGTCGGCAGCGCGTACCTCGTCTTCGCGGCCGTCGACGAGAACGGCAAGCCGCGGCCCGTGCCGCCGGTGCTCCCGGAGACGGAGCGGGACCGGCGGCGCTACCAGGAGGCGCAGATCCGCCGCACGCACCGCCTCGCGCGGCGGCGCGCGATCAAGGAACTGCGGGACGCACGCGCCGCGGAGGGCATCGAGGACTGACCCTCCGCGGAGGGCCGGTCCTGGACGCACCCGGGCGCCGCGCGGACCTGGCGGGTCCGGCACCGCCGGGCCGCGCCGTCGTGCTTGCTCGCCGTTGCGGCGGGATGAAAACTGGCCGGCCGCCTTTCATCCCGCCGCAACGGCGATCTGCCACGACGCCGGTGTCCGGCGGGGCCGGGCTACACCAGGCTCTTCTCCGGGCACAGGACCTGGTCGCCGGAGACGGCCCGCTGGTTCGGGCCCGTCCCGCGCCGCGGTGCCTGCGGGGACCGCGGGCTCGGCGAGGGCTGCGGTTTCACCGGGGTCACGGCCCTGAAGTCCGTGCCCACCGTCACCTTCATCAGCGGGCCCTGGCCCGGCACGGGACGGAGCTCCGCGTCCGGCAGGGCCGACGCCAGCGTGCGGACCGCGTGGTCCCAGCGCGGGTCGTACTGGATCACCGTGCGCCGCACCGGCGGCCCGGGCGCGTCCGCGGGCAGCCCGGTCGTCGCGAAGCCCCCGGCCCGCAGCGCCCGGTCCGTCTCGCGGGCGAGCCCCCGCCGGCCGGAGCCGTTGTAGACCTGGACGCGGACCTGCCCGGGCGCCGCCTCCGCCGGCGACGGCGCGGGCCGCGGAGGCGGCGGCGGCTTCGCGTCGTGCGCCTGCCGCTGCGACCGGGCCGTCAGCGGACGGTCCTCGCGCAGCGCCTCGAAGAGGCGGGCGGCCGCCTCGTCGTCCCACTTCACCGTCGAGCCGACCCGCGGCACCGGGTAGTCCGCGGACCCCACCGGCACCGAGGCGAACTCCGCGGAGGCGGGCGAGAGGTTCTTCATCGCCCGGCCGAGCCCGATGAGCGTCTCGCCGTCGAAGCCCCGGTCCGCGCGCACCGAGCCCAGCAGCGTCGCGGCGACCTGCTGGAACTTCACCGGGTTCAGCAGCGCCCCGCCGTCCGTCGCCGTGTGCAGCAGCGAGGCCAGGAAGCGCTGCTGGCGCTCCATCCGGCCCAGGTCGGAGGCCCCGTCGAGGTGCCGCGAGCGCACGTACTGCAGGGCCTGCCCGCCGTTGAGGGTGCTCGTGCCCGGCGGCAGGTCGAGCCCGCTGTACGGGTCCCGCAGCGGCCGGGCCGAGCACACCTGCACCCCGCCCACCACGTCCACGGTGCGCATGAAGCTGGTGAAGTCCACCTCCAGGTAGTGATCGACGTGGACCCCGGTGAGCAACTCCACGGTCCGCACGGTCAGCCCGGGCCCGCCCTCGGCGTAGGCGGCGTTCAGCTTCTGCGCGTGGGCCGGGCGCGGGCGGCCGGCCTCGTCGACGTGCGCGGGGATCTCGGCGTAGGTGTCGCGGGGCAGGCTGACGACGGAGACGCGGTCCCGGGCCGCGGACAGGTGCAGCAGCATCACCGTGTCCGTGCAGTGACAGGCCGTGCCGCCCAGGTGGTAGCGCTGCCGCTCCTCGGGGTCGATCCGGTCGCGGGCGTCGGTGCCCACGAGCAGGATGTTCATGCCCTTGCTGACGGCGACGGGCGGCCGGTCCGACAGGCCGGCGAAGGGGTCCACCCGGCCGATGCGGCTGTCGATGTCGGTGACCACCGCGTGCCCGATGCCCCCCGCGGCCAGCACGGCGACGGCGGCGCACGTGGCGAGGCGCAGCCCCCAGCGCGGCCGGCGGGGCGCGCCGTGGCGGGCCCGGCGCGGGTGGGGACTCGGGGCCGGTGCGGTCATGGGCGAGGGCCTCCACGACGGATCGGGATGCGGGCGGAACGGGGACGGATAACGTAGGTCAATACGATCAGCAGCCCGCGTCCCCACGCCGCTACGGTCACCGCTGCCACCCGGGCGGGAGCGTCCGTTCCGCCATTAGCGGTAACGTGACGGACGACTCCGTCGGCTCCCTCCACCCCGCCGGGGGGACCCCGTATCCCCGAGGAACCATGTCCGAACAGCAGCCGCCCGCCGTTTCCGTGATCATGCCGGTGCTCAATGAGGAGCGGCATCTGCGCACGTCAGTGCGGCACATCCTGGAGCAGGAGTACGCCGGCGAGCTGGAGGTGGTGATCGCCCTCGGCCCGTCCACGGACCGTACGGACGAGATCGCCGCCGAGCTCGTGCGCGAGGACCCCCGGGTCCACACCGTGCCGAACCCCACCGGCCGCACGCCCGCCGCCCTCAACGCCGCGATCAAGGCCTCCCGCCACCCGGTCGTGGTGCGCGTGGACGGCCACGGGATGCTGTCGCCGGACTACATCGCGACGGCCGTGCGCCTGCTCGACGAGACCGGCGCGCAGAACGTCGGCGGCATCATGCACGCCGAGGGGGAGAACGCCTGGGAGCAGGCCGTCGCCGCCGCGATGACCTCCAAGGTCGGCGTCGGCAACGCCGCCTTCCACACCGGGGGCGCCGCCGCCCCCGCCGAGACCGTGTACCTGGGCGTCTTCCGGCGCGAGGCGCTGGAGCAGCAGGGCGGGTACAACGAGGAGTTCATCCGCGCCCAGGACTGGGAGCTGAACTTCCGCATCCGCGAGGCGGGCGGGCTGATCTGGTTCTCGCCGGAGCTGAAGGTCTCCTACCGGCCGCGCCCGAGCGTGAAGGCGCTGGCCAAGCAGTACAAGGACTACGGCCGCTGGCGCCACGTCGTGGCCCGCTACCACCAGGGCTCGATCAACCTGCGCTACCTGGCCGCGCCGGCCGCCGTCGTCGCCATCGCCGCGGGTCTCGTGGCCGGCGCCGTCGTCACCCCGTGGGGCCTGGTCGTGCCGGCCGGTTACCTGGCGGCGATCACCGCCGGGTCGGTGCCCGCGGGCAAGGGCCTGCCGCTGAAGGCGCGCGCCCAGATCCCGGTGGCGCTGGCGACGATGCACATGTCGTGGGGCTTCGGCTTCCTGACCAGCCCGCGGTCGCTGGCGAAGAAGGTCATCGCCAGCCGCCGCGAGCCGGTGCGGGCGGGCTGACCACGCTGAACTGCGGAAAGGGCCGGACGACACGCTCGTCCGGCCCTTTCCGCATGCTCAGAAACGATTCAGCGAGTTCACCTTCATGCAGGCGGAGGTGTCGTTGCCGTTGAGGGGGTCCGAGCTCTCGGGGGCCTTGTCGTCGGCGTCCTTCCTGGGCTTGTCGTCGCCCTGCGCCTTGTCGTCGCCGGGCTTCCCGGACTTCTCGCCCTTCTCGCCCGCCTTGTCCTTCTCGCCCTTCCCGCTCTTGTCGTCCGCCGCGGCGGCGTCCTCGCCCTTCGGGTAGGTCGTCCCCGTGCGCCAGTCCCCGCCGATCACCAGGGTCAGCCCCTCGACCGCGGTGGACATCCGCACCGCCCGCTCCGGCAGCCCAAGGGCCTTGGCCAGGGCCTCGGCGTCGGCCCGCTGGGACGTCTTGGCGTACCGCAGCGTCGTGTCGGCCTGGGCCTTGGGCGTGGAGTCCGACGTGGCCTTGGTGAAGCCCTGCTTGACGAGCGCCGCGGCGACCTCGGCGCCGCGGCCGGTGGCGACGGGCTGGGTGGCGGTGCCGGTGCCGTTGAAGACCGTCACCTCGACGGAGCCCTTCGGGGAGGCGGGAGAGGCCGGCGCCGTGCTCTTGTCGTCCTTCTTCTTGTCCTTGCCGTCGAGCGCGATGTCGCGGCGGACGAGCGAGAACAGCTGCTCCGCGTCGCCCGGCTTGGGGACGACGTGGGCGTCCGGGTTCCACGGGTCCGACACCCACGGCATGGTGGTCATGGTGATCCGGCCGGACGGTACGCGCTTGAGGTCGTCGGCGAGGTCGTAGAGCTTCTTGACCGAGCCGAGGTCCTTGTCGACGGTGAGCGCCTTGGTGGCGGCCTCGGCGAGGTCGGTGAGCTTGTCCGGGTCGGTGAGCTTGGTGCCGGACTTCAGCTGGCGGACCATCGCGTTCATGTACATGTGCTGGGCGTGGGTGCGGCCGATGTCGCTGCCGTCCTCGAAGCCGTGGCGCGTGCGCAGCCACTGCAGGGCCTGCTCGCCCTTGACGTTGTGCGTGCCCTTCGTCAGACGCAGACCGGAGTCCTTGTCGTAGACGTTGTTGTCCACGCAGACCGGGACGCCGCCGACGGCGTCGGCCATGCTCACCACGCCCGCGAAGTCGATCATCATGAAGTGGTCGATGGGGATGCCGGTGAGCTCTTCCCAGGCGGCGACGGTGCAGCCGGGGCCGCCGTTCATCAGGCTGGTGTTGATGATCTGCCGGTTCGTCTCCTTGTAGACCGTCCCGTCGTCGGGGTCGGTGCACTTGGGGATCGTGACCCGGGTGTCGCGCGGGACGCTGATGACCGACATGTTGCTGCGGTCGGCCGAGACGTGCACGAGCATCTGGACGTCGGCGAGGGGCTTGCGCCCGGCGTCCTCGCGGGCGCCGCCGAGGGCGACGTTCTCCGCCGAGTTCCGGCTGTCGGAGCCGAGGAGGAGGATGTTCAGCGGGCGCTGGCCCGCGGCGTTGGCGGCGCTGCGGTCGAGGCGCTTGTCGCCGAGGTTGAGCGGGTCCTTCTTCAGATTGCCGTTGAGGTGCTGGTAGTAGAAGTAGCCGGCGGCCGAGACGCCGAGCACGAGGACCGCGAGGCAGAGCGCGGCCCAGCGGGCTATTCGGGCCGCGCGGGTGCGCCGGCCGACGGGAGCACCGGCCTTCCCGGACCCGCCGGCCTTCGTGGCTTTCGCGCCCCTCCCGGGCTTTGCGGCCTTCTCCGGCTTTCCGGAGTCTCCGCCCTTCCCGGCCGCTCCGGCGGTCCCGTCCTCCTGCGCCGCCTCGGCATCGCCGGACCGCGCGCCCTTGCCGCCGTCTTCGCGTGCCCCCGGCACGCTCTTGCGCGCCCGCGGCCCCCGCACACTGCTCTGCCGCATCAGGCCTCCCCTAAATGGTGCGTCCGGCCCGATGGGCAGGCGTGTCGTCTCTCATGGATCGGTGCGCGCCCGGCGGGTCGCGCGGCAGGGCCGGCCTGCTGATCAACAGACCGGCCGCCCGATAGTGAGATGCATGTGCGCGGTGCCTGGGTTCACTTGGCGCAGATGTTCTTGTCGTCCGCTTCGACCTTTTGGATGCCTTCCGGCGCCTTTGCGGGCGCCGGAGCGTTGACGGGGGTGCCCGCGGCCTTGAAGTCCGAGCCCAGGGTGAGGGTCATCTCGGCCGGAGCGGCGCCGCCCGAGGTCTCCTTGAGGGCGTCGGCGGGCAGGCCCATCACGTCGGCGACGCGGCGCGCCTGGTCGGCCTGGGCGGAGGAGAACTCCAGGACCGTCTTGTCGGCCTTCTTGCCGTTGCCGCCGTTGCTGCTGCGGACGATGCCCTTGCTGGTCTGCATCCAGCGGACGGCCTCCTGGGCCGCGCCGATCCTGCCGCTGCCGTTGAGGACCTTGACCCGGACGGCCGCGGGCTCCGCGCGGGGGCCCTGCAGCAGGGCCGCCTGCTTGGCGTCGGCCTGCTCCTGTTCCTTCTTCTCCTTCTCCTTCACCTCGGTGAGGGAGACGTCCTGACGGACCATCGCGAACAGCGGCTCGGCCTTCGCCTTGTCGAGGACGACGGTCTTGTGGTTCTTGCCCTCGGCGGGGTTGTCGATGACGGGGACGGTCGCGAAGGTGATGTTCTTGATGTTGACCCGGCTGAGGTCCTTGGCCAGCTTGGTCAGGTCGCTGACGGACCCTATGCCGGAGTCGACGGTCAGTGACTTCGTGGCCGCGTCGCCCAGGTTGTAGAGCTTCTTGGGGTTGGTGAAGGTGTCGTCGGACTTCATCTCGCGGATCATCGAGCTCAGGAACTGCTGCTGGAGCTTGATCCGGTCGAGGTCGCTCTCGAAGCCGACGCTGTGCCGGGTCCGGACGAACGCGAGCGCGTCCTCGCCCTCGATCTTGTGCCGGCCCTTGCTGAGCTTGAGGTGGGACTTGGGGTCGTCGATGTCCTTGGCCAGGCACACCTCGACGCCGCCGACCGCCGACGACATCCGCTTGACGGCGTTGAAGTCGGCCATCATGAAGTGACTGACCTTCAGCCCCGTGAGGGCCTCGACGGTCCGCCAGGTGCAGCCGGGGTCGCGCTCCTCCTGGCCCAGGCTCTCGTTGAAGCGGACGCCCTTCGAGCCGGGGATGGTCTTGGTCTTCCCGTCCTTCTTGGTGGTGCACTCGGGGATGTCGGTGATCATGTCGCGCGGGATGGAGAGCGCGGTGGCGTTCGACCGGTCCTCGGAGACGTGGAAGAGGAGCGTGGTGTCGGCGTGGCCGACGCTGCCCTCGTCGCCGTAGCCCTTGTTGCCCTCGCCGTCACGCTTGTCGGTGCCGATGACCAGGATGTTGACGGGGCCCTTGATGACGGCGCCGTTGTTGATGCCGACGTCGACCTTGTTCAGGTTGTTGTTGAAGTGCTCGTAGAGCAGGTAGGCGCCCACCGAGCCGCCGACCAGGACGAACGCCAGCGTCCCTCCGGTCCACAGCAGGGCCTTCTTCTTGCCGGACTTCTTCGGCTTGGGCTTGCGCCTGCCCGCCGCGGGTTTGACCGAGGCCTTGGTCCCCGCCTTGGCGCCACCGCGCCGCCCGGTGACGCGCGGGCCGGGAACGTCCCGCCGGCCGCCGCCGGGCGCCGTCTTCGGGCGCGGCGCCGGGCTCGGGACGGCCTTCGAGGAGGGCACGAAGGAGCTGGCCGAGCCGGAGGGATCGGTGATGTCCGAGGGGGGCGAGCTCGGCCCCGGGGCCGGATCCGCCCCGTCGGCATGGTCGAGACGCAGCTCGTAGCTGCCGGTTTTGGGGTCGAAGACCCACTGGTCGGCGGGGTCGATACCGCCCGCCCGCCCACGGCCTTGCGCGTCCACGGTCGCTTGAATCCTCCGTCGGTGCCACGCGGCGCCTCCCCCCCGAGGCGCTCGGTCACGTCGTCTGTGCAGTGCGCGGTCAGCCCGGCCGTGCGCACCGGATCGCTCACACTATCCGCCCAGTTCAGCGTCAAGCGACGCCGGTGACAAATTCCACTCCCCTACAACTGGGCAATCTGCTCAATCCATTCGCCGACCCGGAAGTCCCGTTCGCGAATTTCGAGCGATTCATCCACAGATGCCGCGTGCGGCCGTGGTTCCTTCGTAGGTGGGGGGAGCGGTGCCCGGCGCGGTGCCGGCGGGGCCCGCCGGGGCGCTCGCGGGCGGGGCGGATCCGCCGCCGGAGGGCGGGGCCGTGCCGTTCCGGCCGGTGGCCCCGCGCGGGGTGCGGGACGTGCCGGGCGCGGCCGGGCCGCCTCCGGTCCCCCCGGTGCCCGGTGTCCACGCCGGCCCCCCGGTCCCCGTGGTTCCCCCCGTTCCTGACGGCCCCTCGGGAGTGCCGGGCCCCTCCGGGCTCACCTGGCCCCCCGTTCCCTCCGATCCGTCCGGCCCCTCCTCGGCCCCCGGCTTACCGGCTCCCGGCCGGGCGTCCCCGGGCTTGTTCTCCGCGGCCCGGACGTTTCCGGTCACCGACACCGGCCGGTCCTCGCGCAGTTGCCTGAAGAGCTGGTCGGCGTCCGGCTGCACCAGTTCGTCCCGGTTGGGGTTGAACGGGTACGGGCGGCGCGGCACGGTCAGGAACTGCGCGCGCTCGCTCGGGACGGTCCGCACGGTGCGCACCAGGTCGTACATCTTGCGCAGCGAGTCGAGGCCGGCGTCCGTGGTGAGCGAGGACGTGGCGGCGTCCAGCACCGGGTAGAGCCGGGTGGGGTTGAGCAGCACCCCGTCGCTCTGCATCTCCTTGAACAGCGCGCCGAGGAACTGCTGCTGCCGCCCCATCCGCTCGGTGTCGCTGCCGCCGCCGAGGCTGTAGCGGGCGCGGACGTACCCGAGCGCCTGCTCGCCGTTGAGGGTCTGGCGGCCGGCCGGCAGCTTCAGCCGCGCCTCCTGGTCGTCGACGGCCTGCTTGAGGCACACCTCGACCCCCTCCACCGCGTCGACCAGGTGCTTGAAGCCGCTGAAGTCCACGATCACGTGGTGGGTGATGCGGATGCCGCTGAGCTTCTCGACCGTACGGATCGTGCAGGCCGGGCCCGCCTGCTCGAAGGCCCAGTTGAACTGCGCGAAGCGCTCGTTCGTCTCGGTGCCGTCGGGCCGCCGGCACCGGGGGATCATCGACATCAGGTCGCGCGGCAGGCTGACGGCGGTCGAGCTCCTCCGGTCGGCGGCCACGTGCAGCAGGATCGTGGTGTCCGAGCGCTGGGTGCCGCTGTCCTCGCCGTACTGGCCGTTGCCCGCGCCGCTGCGGGTGTCCGAGCCGATGATCAGGATGTTCTGGGCGCCCTTGACCAGGGCCGTGGGGCGCTCCTTCTCCCAGCGCCGCAGCTCGTCCGCGGTGGCCGTGTCCGTCCTGATGTTGCCGTTGAGCCGTTCGTACAGGTACCAGCCCAGGGCGACCACGGCCAGCAGCGTCAGCGCCGTGCCCAGAGCGAGCCAGCGCAGCCAGCGGCGGCGCCGGGGCGCGGGCGGCGGCTCGTCCGGCTCCTCGAAGAAGGCGGAGCAGGACGGCGTGGCCGGGGGGCCGGGCCTTCCTGGGCTCTGGGTCACGGTGGCGCTGCGTCCCTCCTCGGGCTGCCGTCATCGGTCCGTACGCCGATCATCGCCCGAGTCCGGCCCCGCGGCAGCGTCAGAGGGCCGTCACGGTGACGCGCTCACTCTCCCGGCGCTTGTCGAGGCCGCCGCCGGAGAGCCGGTCGAGGTGGCGGCAGAGCACCACCGAGCCGCCGGAGGCGAGCGGGGCGAACAGGCCGGCGGACAGCCCTTCCCAGGAGTCGTAGGGCAGCCCGGAGAGCATGCGCGAGCCCCCGCCGAGCCCGTGCTGGTGGGCGTCCGTGCGGGCCCGCTCCACGAGCTCGGCGCCGGTCAGCTCCAGCCCGCCCACGGCGAGCGCCGGGGCGGCGGGGTCGACCGGGGCGTACGGGGCGAAGCGGTCGCCCTGGGCGGGCACCTCGACGGCGTAGTCGGTGAAGCCCGCGGGCGGCTGGGGGAACCGGCCGCCCAGGGGGCGCAGGGCCAGCGCCACGCGCTCGCCCGAGCACGCACGCGCCTCCTCCAGCGTGTCGGGCCCGCTGACGACGAGGTCCGCGGCGGCCGGATCGCCGCCGACGTCGGCCAGCACGCCGACGGACGAGCAGGCCAGCAGCCACACGGCCGTCTGCCAGTGGGCGGGCAGCAGCAGGGCGAGCCGGTCGCCCGGCTCGGCGGCGAGATCGCCCTGGAGGAGATTGGCGGTCTTCGCCACCCAATTGGCGAAGGTGGCCACGGACAATTCCACGCGCTCGCCGGTGGCGTCGTCGTAGAAGGTCACGAGCGGGCGGGACGGATCCGCGGCGAGCGCGGATCGCAGCAGGTCGGCGGGGGTGCGATCGGTGGCGTTCATCGGCGCCAGCGTACGCGGCGGGGCGTGTGCGGGTCAGTCGGAAGGGCGACGCCGAAGGGGTACGGGAAGAACCCGTGGGCCACTTGACGAATGGACAGATTTATATAGGTATGCCCAAGATTTTCGGTATGCGTGGAATCCTTGTCTCGACGACCGTGACCGCCTGCGCCGCCGCCCTCACCCTGCCCTTCCTCGCCGCCCCGTCCTCCGCCTCGCAGTCCACCCACGACCCGGGCCTCCCCCCGCGCTCCGTGCCCGGCAGCACCCAGTCGCTGCCGCTCGTCCCGCTGCACGCCAAGAACCGCACGGCGGGCCCCGGGCCCACCTCGGAACAGGGCCTGCCCCAGCTGGAGGTCAAGCCCTTCTCGCTGGTCGGCATCGTCTGGGACGACGCCGGTGCCGAACTCCGCGGCCACGCCCAGGTGCGCACCCGCCCCGTCGGCAGCCAGGACTGGGCCGGCTGGCAGGAGATCTCGACCCACGACGACGACCGCCCCGACAGCGACTCGGCCGAGGGCCGCGCCGGGCGGCTGCGCGGCTCCACCGCGCCCCTGTGGGTCGGCGCCTCCGACGCCATCCAGGTGCGCGTCCGCCCCGAGGCCGCGACGCCCGCGACCGGCCGCACCCCGGCCGGAGCCCTGCCCTCCGGGCTGCGCCTGGAACTCGTCGACCCGGGCGCCGACCGCACCCGCTCCGCCGCGCCCCCCGTCCCCAGCGAGAACGAACTCGCCGCCTCCGCCGCCAACGTCCCGCTCGCGCCCCTCGGCGCCACCGAGATCCCCGCGCTCGGCAAGCCGGAGTCCGAGGGCGACATCGAATACACCGGCACGGGCGAGCTGCAGGTGGACGACGAGGAGTCCGGCGGGGACCAGGGCGGCGGCGACGGCTACGACCCCGACGACTACGGCCGCCCCGGCAACAGCGTCGACGACGGCGGCGTCGACGGGCGCTACGTCGGCCCGCGCCCCCGCATCATCACCCGGGCCGGCTGGGCCGCCGACGAGTCCCTGCGCGAGTCCGGCTTCGCCTACACCTCGGCCGTCCGCGCGGCCTTCGTCCACCACACGGCCTCCGGCAACCGCTACTCCTGCTCACAGTCCGCGTCCGTCATCCGCGGTATCTACCGCTACCACGTTGTGAGCAGCGGCTGGCGGGACCTGGGCTACAACTTCCTCATCGACAAGTGCGGCACCATCTACGAGGGCCGCGCGGGAGGCGTGGCCAGACCCGTCAAGGGCGCGCACACCCTCGGTTTCAACAGCAGCAGCATGGGCATCGCCGTTCTCGGAACGTACGGAACCACCAGTCCGTCCACCGCGGCGGTCGACGCGGTGGCGGACCTCACCGCTTGGAAGCTCGGGCTGTTCGGCGCCAACCCGGCCGGCACCGCGAGCCTGGTGTCCGGAGGCGGAAATCTCTTCAAAAAGGGAACCAAGGTCAAGCTCAAGGCCATCTCCGGGCACCGCGACGGCTTCGCCACGGCGTGCCCCGGCGACCGCCTCTACGGCAAGCTCGGCACCGCCCGCTCCGCCGCGGCCCGCCTCCAGGGCCGCTGACCTGGCGCGGGGGCACCCTCCGGTCTGCATACACTGGCCGCCGATTACGGCCCGGCCCCAGCAGGAAGCAGAGACGACAAGGTGACAGAAGCCATCCTCCTGGTCGGCGGCAAGGGAACCCGGCTGCGCCCGCTCACGATGAACACGCCCAAACCCATGGTTCCCGCAGCGGGCGTCCCCTTTCTGACGCACCAGCTGGCCCGGGCCCGCGCGGCGGGCGTGGAGCACATCGTGCTGGCCACGTCCTACCTGGCGGAGGTCTTCGAGCCGTACTTCGGCGACGGATCGGACTTCGGCCTGCACCTGGAGTACGTCACCGAGGAGGAGCCGCTCGGCACCGGCGGAGCCATCCGCAACGTCGCCTCCAAGCTCCACTCGGCCCCGGACGAGCCCGTTCTGATCTTCAACGGCGACATCCTCACCGGCCTGGACATCGAGGCCCTGGTGACGACCCACCGCACCACGGGCGCGGACGTCTCCCTGCACCTGACCCGGGTCGAGGACCCCAGGGCCTTCGGGCTGGTCCCGACCGACGGGACGGGGCGGGTGACGGCCTTCCTGGAGAAGCCGCAGACGCCCGAGGAGATCGTCACCGACCAGATCAACGCCGGCGCGTACGTCTTCAACCGGGCGGTCATCGACTCGATCCCCGCGGGGCGGCCGGTCTCGGTGGAGCGGGAGACCTTCCCCGGCCTCCTGGCCTCCGGGGCGCACCTGCAGGGCATGGTCGACTCCACGTACTGGCTGGACCTGGGCACGCCGCAGGCCTTCGTCCGGGGCTCGGCCGACCTGGTCCTGGGCCGGGCGCCGTCGCCCGCGGTCCCGGGCCGCTGCGGCGACCGGCTGGTCCTGGACACCGCCGAGGTCGCCGCCGACGCCAAGCTCACCGGCGGCACGGTCATCGGCGCCGGCGCGCGGGTGGAGCCGGGCGCGCGGGTCGACGGCAGCACGGTGCTGGACGGCGCGGTCATCGAGGCGGGCGCCCAGGTCCGGGACTCGCTGGTGGGCGCCGGGGCGCGCATCGGGGCGCGTACGGTGCTGGACGGCGCGGTGATCGGGGACATGGCCCGCATCGGGGCGGACAACGAGCTCCGGGCGGGGGCCCGCGTCTGGTGCGACGCGGAGATCCCGGCGTCGGCGATCAGGTTCTCGTCGGACCAGTAGCCGGATCCAGTAGGGGCGCACAGCCGGTCCAGTAGGGGCGCACAGCCGGAGAAATCCGGCATAGGCGGGCGAACGGCTGGACGTACCCTGGCAGGATGACCACCCGCACCTGGACCCCGCCGGGCCCGTACGACCTGGGCCGCACGCTGGGCGTCCTGGCGCGCGGCCCGGGCGACCCGGCGTTCAGGACGGGGCCGGACGGCTCGGTGTGGCGGGCGACCCGCACCCCGCAGGGCCCCGGCACGCTCCACGTGACCGACCGGGGCGGACGCGTCGACGCGGAGGCGTGGGGGCCGGGCGCGGAGTGGCTCCTGGAGACGCTCCCCGCCCTCCTCGGCGCCGGGGACGACCCGGCGGCGTTCACCCCCCGCCACCGCCTGGTCCACGAGGCGCACCGCCGCCACCCCGGCCTCAGGCTGGCCCGCACGGGCCTGGTCCTCGAATCGCTGATCCCGTCCGTCCTCGAACAGAAGGTGACCAGCGACGAGGCCTACCGGGCCTGGCGCCTGCTCCTGCAGCGGCACGGCGAACCGGCCCCGGGCCCGGACCCCCGGATGCGGGTGATGCCGAGCGCACGGGGCTGGGCGATGATCCCGTCCTGGGACTGGCACGGGGCCGGCGTGGACGGCAAGCGCTCGGCGACGATCGTCCGGGCGGCCCGGGTGGCGGCACGCCTGGAGGAAGCGGCCGCCATGGACGACGCACAGGCGTCGCGACGCCTGCAGGCGGTCCCGGGCATCGGCCCGTGGACGGCGGCCGAAACGCTCCAGCGCAGCAACGGCTCCCCCGACGCCGTCACGGTCGGCGACCTGCACCTCCCGAAGATCATCGGCTACGCCCTCACCGGCGCCCGGGGCACGGACGACGAGGCGATGCTCGACCTCCTGAGCCCGTACGAGGGCCAGCGCCACCGGGCGTGCCGCCTGATCCTCCTGATGGGCACGAGGCCGCCGAGAAGGGCGCCCCGCTTCTCGGTGAACGACATCAGGGCGCTGTAGGCCCCCGCGGGGCTAGCGGACCTCGATGAACGTGTCCGCGACCCGCGCCGGCCGTTCCCGCGGCGGTGCCGCCGCGTGCCCCACGGCCACGGCGCCCATCGGGTCCCACCCCTGCGGCAGCTCCAGCACCTTCCGCACCACGTCCCGGCAGAACATCGTCGACGAGATCCACGCCGACCCCAGCCGCTCCCCGGCCAGCGCCACGAGGAAGTTCTGCACGGCCGCCCCGGCCGCCACGACGAACATCTCCCGCTCGGAGGCGTTCCGCCGCGCATCCGGATAGGTGTGCGCCCCGTCCGCCACCAGACACGGCACCACCAGATACGGCGCGTTCCGCAGGACGTCGCCGCGCCGCACCCGCTTGGCGATGCTCTCCTCGCCGAACCCGTCCCCCCGCAGGTCCGCGATCCACGCCTCCCGCATGGCGTCGAGCAGCCGCACCCGCGACTCCTCGGACTCCAGCAGGACGAACCGCCAGGGCGTCGTGTGATGCGGAGCGGGCGCCGTGACGGCGGCGGCCACGGCCCGGCGCACGGCGGCGCCGTCCACGGGTTCGCCGGTGAACTCGCGCACCGTCCGCCGCAGCGTCACGGCCTCCCGCACCGCTTCGGACGTCCCGAGCCGGAACATGTCGTCGGCGGCGGGACGCATCAGGGCCCGCGCCCCGGAGTCGCCCTCCTCGTCCTCGCCGACCACGTGGGGCAGCCCGCGCACCACGGCCACCGGCAGCCCCGCGACCTTGCCCTTGACGAGGTCACCGGCGGCGGCCAGCTCGTCGGCCGTGGCGACGACGGTCGCGCTCAGCGGATTGCCGTGCGCGTCGACACCGCCCCGCAGGTCGTCCAGCACCCGCACCCCGGCCGCGCCGATGGCGACGTCGGTCAGACCGCTGCGCCAGGGCCGGCCGAAGGTGTCCGTCACGACGACGCCGACGTCGACGCCGAGCGCCTCGCGCAGACCGGCCCGCAGGGCGCGGGCGGAGGCGTCGGAGTCCTCGGGCAGCAGCAGGACCGTCCCGGCGGCGGTGTTGGAGGCGTCGACGCCGGCGGCGGCCATGACCAGCCCCTGCCGGTTCTCGACGATCCGCAGGCTCCCGCGCCGGGCGACGACCCGTACGGTCTCGGCGTCTATGGCCGCCTCGCGGTCGTCCGCCCGCACCAGCCGCCCCTCGGCCTTGCTGACGATCTTCGAGGTGACGAGCAGCACGTCGCCGTCGGCGAGCCCGGGCAGGCCCTCGCCCGTGACCGCCGAGGCGAGGAGCTTGACGAGGTCGTCGCCCGCCTGCACCTCGGGGATGCCGGGCACGGCCCAGACCCGGTACCCGGGAACCGGGCCGCCCCCGGAGGGCTCCGGCGCGCTCACGCCCGCACCTCCTCGGCCAGCGCGAGCGCCTGCGCGGCCATGGCGGCCGTGGCCTGCGTGTCCGTCATCATCAGCGGCACGGCCCGACACGGGATGCCCGCGGCCTCGACCTCGGCCACGGCACCGGCGTCGACGGTGTCGACGAGCCAGCCGTCGAGCAGCCCGGAGCCGTAGTGCCGTGCGACGGCCGCCGCCGTGGACTCGACGCCGACGGCGGCCAGCACCTTGTCGGCCATGCCGCGCACGGGCGAGCCGCCGACGATGGGGGAGAGGCCGACGACGGGCGCGGAGGCCTTGGCGACGGCCTCGCGGATGCCGGGCACGGCCAGGACGGTGCCGATGCTGACGACGGGGTTGGAGGGCGGGAAGAGGATGACGTCGGCCGCGGCGACGGCCTCCAGCACGCCGGGCGCCGGCTCGGCCTGCTCGGCGCCCACAGGGACGATCGCGTGCGCGGGCACCTCGGCCCGCAGGCGCACCCAGTACTCCTGGAAGTGCACGGCCTTGCGGGCGCCGTCCTCGCCGTCGGGGTCGTCGATCATCACATGCGTCTCGACGCGGTCGTCGCTCATCGGCAGCAGCCGCACCCCGGGCTGCCAGCGCGCGCACAGCGCCTCGGTCACGGCGCTCAGCGGATAGCCGGCGCCGAGCATCTGCGTGCGGACGATGTGCGTGGCGAAGTCGCGGTCGCCGAGCCCGAACCACTCGGGCCCGACGCCGTACGCCGCCAACTCCTCCTTCACGGCGAAGGATTCGCCGGCCCGGCCCCACCCCTGCTCCTCGTGGATGCCGCCGCCGAGCGTGTACATCACGGTGTCGAGGTCGGGACAGACCTTGAGCCCGAAGAGGTGGATGTCGTCGCCGGTGTTGCCGATGACGGTGATGTCCGCGTCGGGGACTGCTGACTTGAGGCCACGGAGGAAGCGGGCGCCCCCGATCCCGCCGGCCAGAACCACAATGCGCTGCATGCGGTCAGTCTGTCAGGACGGGGGGCCGCTCCCGAGGGGTGGTGGCCCGCCGGCGTGCGGGCCGTCAGCCCCGTACGGCGCTCCGGCCGGCGGGGGCCGCCGAGACGGCCGCGGCGACGACGGCGGGGGCGGCGACAGCCGGGGCGACGAGGTGGCCGGCTGCCGACGCGGACGGGCGCATGGGCATCTCGGTCAGCCCCGGCGAGTAGATGTGCAGGCTCACGGCCGGCGCGAGGGAGTCGTTGACGATCTCATGAGCGTATCCGGGGGCGAAGACGCGCTGCGCTCCGGCGCGCAGCACCTGCCGTGCGCCGTCGAGCGGCCCGGTGCTTCCGGTGATCTCGGTCAGCTCCCCCTCCAGGACGGTCAGCACGCCGGAGGAGGGGCCGTGGTCGTGGGCGCCGCTGCCCTGGCCGGGCACCCAGCTCAGCAGCCAGACCTCGTAGCCGGGGCCGGTGCGGAGGCGGTGGTACCAGCGGGTGGTGGCGTCGTACCGGACCAGGTGGGCCCAGGAGGCGCGGTCGGCGGCGACGGCGCGGGCCAGCCCGGCGAACTCGGCGACGGTGCGGGGGTGGGCGGGGGCGGGCGGCAGCAGGTGGGGGATGGCGAGCGGGTCGCCGGCGATCTGGACGTCGCTGTTCATGTGCGGAGGTTCCTCGGCGAGGTGCGGGGGAGGGCGCGGTGACGGACGGAGCGTGGGGCGCCCGGAGCTGGGGGTGGCGCGAGGGCGCGGTGCGCCGCGGACGGCCGGGGTGACGGCCACGCGGGCGGGCGGTGCGGGACCCCCGGAAAGAAGGGGTCAGCCGGAGCTCTGGGGCATCAACAGCTGGAACAGCGACAGCGAGCCTGCACAGCGCAGCGGGACCCGTAGTCACGGGTCAGGCTGAGGGCGGCGTTCACTGGCATGCCCACCACGGTGACGGGACCGGACACGTTGTGTCAACTGCGTGTCCCTTTTGGGGGCAATGTTTCACCTCATCCGGTAACTGTGGGTGCTCCAAGGTTTGCGGGGGTGTGACCATGGACAGGTGGCGCTCCAGTCGGGGCCGTAAACATCGTTCGGCCGGACGGTGCAACGGGATTGCCGCGCGTGACGTCCTCTCCTTGCAGAGGGGGGCGGGGCGGCCGTGGCCGGCAGAGGGGTCTGTCCGGACTTGTAATCTTTTGGACACTTTCTGCTTGGCTTTGGTTCCGCAGAGTGAATAAGGGGCCCAATAGCAGATCTCGGCTTGACTGGCCCGGATCGGCACACTTGTAATTTCACCCGTGTCGTTCTGCCGTACTTTGATGGAGGCGGAGGCACGGGGACGTAAATGACAGACGAGGGGCGCACATGACCGAGCTGTTTCAGCAACTGCTGGTCGAGGAGGCGGACGAGGAGCTCGGCTGGCAAGAGCGCGCGCTGTGCGCTCAGACCGATCCCGAGTCCTTCTTCCCCGAGAAGGGCGGATCCACGCGGGAGGCGAAGAAGGTCTGCCTCGCCTGCGAAGTCCGTTCGGAATGCCTTGAATATGCCCTTGCCAATGACGAGCGGTTCGGCATCTGGGGCGGCCTGTCCGAGCGCGAGCGCCGCCGCCTCAAGAAGGCCGCGGTCTGAGCTTCCGATAGGCATACGGATAGGCGCATGGCCCTGCGGTCCTAAGGGGCGGATAAGCAGTCTTATCGAGGGCCGGAGCCGGTGATTCGGTTTCGGTGATTCGGGGGCCAGTGATTCCGCGGGAAATCCCTGAATTCATGGGCCGATAGTCACTGAAAGTTAAAAGCGGAAGCCAGGGGTTAGCGCCCCGTGGCGCCGACCGCCGGGTTCGGAGCCCGGCCCGGCCGTGGGGTTTCCGCCGGTACAGCCCTCCCCGCCCGACCCTGCACGGGACGACCTACGGTCCGCCCGGCCGCGCCCGCGGCGCGAGGCGGACCGCTGTGTGCGCAGCCACTAGTGTGGGGCCGCGTCCGAGACGCACCGCCGCCCCGACGGGCGCACCCGCGGCCGGCGCAGTCCAGCACAGCACCCATCCGGGGCCCGCCCCGGACCCCGGCCGGAGGGCCCGTACCCCGATGTCCGTGCACAGCAATGCGGCGCACTCGAAGACGGCGGCCGCGTCCGCCGCTCCCGGCCGCCTGCCCGCGTTCGACCCGGCCGTCGCACCGGCCTTCCCGCGCCACGTCGTCACCGCCGTGATCGTCAGCCACGACGGCGCCCGCTGGCTCCCCGACGCCGTCGAAGGCCTCCTCGGCCAGGAGCGCCCCGTGCAGGCCGCCGTCGGCGCCGACACCGGCAGCGCCGACGACTCCGCCCAGCTGCTCGCCGACGCCCTCGGCCCGGACCGCGTCCTGCACCTCGCCCGCCGCGCCGGCTTCGGCACCGCCGTCGAGGAGGCCCTGCGCGCCGTCCCCGCACCGGACCCCGAAGAGCTGCCCTACCTCAAGCGCTCCAGCGGCTGGGACCCCGTCAGCCGCACCTGGCGCGAGGACGCCTACGACCAGCCCGGCGACGGCCGCCGCCACGGCGACGCCGACCTCGAACCCGTCCAGTGGCTCTGGCTCCTGCACGACGACTGCGCCCCCGAACCCGGCGCCCTCCACGAACTCCTGCGCGTCGCCGAGTCCGAGCCCGAAGCCGCCGTCATCGGCCCCAAGCTGCGCGGCTGGTACGACCGCCGCCAGCTGCTGGAGACCGGCGTCTCCATCGCCCGCAGCGGCCGCCGCTGGACCGGCCTCGACCGCCGCGAACAGGACCAGGGTCAGCACGACCAGGTGCGCTCCGTGCTGTCGGTGTCCACCGCCGGCATGCTCGTGCGCCGCGACGTCTTCGAGGAGCTCGGCGGCTTCGACCCCCGGCTGCCCCTCATGCGCGACGACGTCGACCTGTGCTGGCGCGCCCACGCCGCCGGCCACCGCGTCCTCGTCGCCCCCGACGCCGTCCTGCGCCACGCCGAGGCCGCCGCCCGCGAGCGCCGCCCCGTCGACTGCGCCGGCCGCCGCGCCGTCAACCCGCACCGCGTCGACAAGGCCGGCGCCGTCCACACGCTGCTCGCCAACACCCGCGGCCCGCTCCTGGCCTACGTCGTGCTGCGGCTCGTCCTCGGCACCCTCCTGCACGCCCTCGGCTACCTCCTGGGCAAGGCCCCCGCGCAGGCCCTCGACGAACTCACCGGCCTCTTCGGCGTCCTCCTGCGCCCCGGCCGCATTCGCGCCGCCCGGGCGAAGCGCGGCGCACCCGCCGTCCCGCCGGCCGACCTGAGAGCCCTGTTCCCGCCACCGGGCGCGACCCTGCGGGCCGCCGCCGAACAACTGGCGAGCAACTTCGGCGGCCGCTGGGACGACGCGCCCTCCTCCGGCGGGCGCCACGGCGCCGTCGAATCCGGGCCGACCGGGGAGGACGCCGACTTCCTGGAGATCGAGCAGTTCGCCCGCCTCAAGCGCCTCGTCCGCAAGCCCGCCCCGGTCCTCTTCGGCCTCCTGCTGATCGTCTCCGTCATCGCCTGCCGCCAGCTCTTCGGCGGCGGCAGCCTGGCCGGCGGCGCCCTGCTGCCCGCGCCCGACGGAGCCTCCGCCCTGTGGGCGCAGTACGCCGACGGCTGGCACCCGGTCGGCGTCGGCAGCACCGGCAGCGCGCCCCCCTACCTGGCGGTCCTCGCCACCCTCTCGACGCTCCTCCTCGGCTCCACCGGCTTCACCCTCACCCTGCTGCTCGTCTGCTCGGTGCCCCTGGCCGGCCTCACCGCCTACTTCGCCTCCCGGCCGCTGGTCTCCTCCCGCCCCCTGCGGGCCTGGGCCGCCGTCGCCTACGCCTTCCTGCCCGCCGCCACCGGCGCCCTCGCCGCCGGCCGGCTCGGCACCGCCGTCCTGGCGATCCTGCTGCCGCTGATGGCGCGCACCGCCGTCGCGGCCACCGGCCTGCGCGTCCCGGGCGCCCGCCCCACCTGGCGCGCGTCCTGGGCGTACGCCCTCCTGCTCACCGTCACCACCGCGTTCACCCCGGTGGTGTGGCCGCTCGCCGTCGTCCTGGGCCTGGGCGCCCTCGCGCTGCACGGCGCCCAGGGCGGGCGCCCGCGGCTGGTGCTCCACGCCCCGCGCTTCCTGGCCGTCGTGCTCACCCCCGTCGCCGTGCTCGCCCCCTGGTCCCTGGGCCTGTTCGCGCACCCGGGCCGCTTCCTGACCGAGGCCGGGCTCGACCAGGCCGTCGCCGGCGGAGCCTCCCGGCTCCACCTGCTCACCGCGGACCCCGGAGGCGCGAAGGCCGTCGGCGGCCTGCTGCTGGCGGGCGTCGTCCTGGCCGCGCTCGCCGCCCTGCTGCGCTCCGACCGCCCGCTCGCCGTCCGCGGCGCCTGGGTGGCCGCCCTGGCGGCCCTCGCCGCCGCCGTGCTCTCCGCCCGCTCGGCCTGGGCCGGGCCGGCCACCCTCGTCTACGGGATCGCGCTGATCGCCGCCGCGGCCGTCGGCGCGGAAGGCGCGCGGGCGCGCGTGGCCGCCCTCAGCTTCGGCTGGCGGCAGCCCGTGGCCGCGCTCATCGCCCTCGCCGCGGGCGCCGCCCCGCTGGTCGCGGCCGTGGGCTGGGCCGCCGGCGGCGCCGACGGCCCGCTGAAGCGCCGCGACCCCGCGCAGGTGCCGGCCTTCGTGGCGGAGGAGGCCGCCACCCGCGACCGGGCCCGCACCCTGGTCCTCGACGGCCGCGACGGGCGGGTCGCCTACGCGCTCGTGCGGGGCTCCGGCGCCCGGCTCGGCGACGCCGAGGCCGCCGCTGCCGCCGGGGCGGACCCCAAGCTCGACTCCGTCGTCGCCGGCCTCGTCGCGGGTTCCGGAGCCGACCAGGCGGACCTCCTCGGCGGCTACGCCGTCGGCTACGTCCTCGTCCGCAACACCGCCCCCGCGGCCATGGGCCGGGTCCTGGACACCACCCCCGGCCTGACCCGCCTCAGCCGCCAGGACGACGCCTCGCTGTGGCGGGTCGACCGCGAGGTCGCACGCGTCACCGTCGTCGCCGGAGAGGCGCAGGGAGGCGCACAGAGCGGCGGGCAGGGCGGCGGGCAGCGGCCCGCGCCCGTCCCGGTCGCGGCAGGGCCCGTGGAGGCCCGTGCCACGCTCCCCGCCGGCCCCGCGGGCCGGGTCCTGCGCATCGCCGACAAGGCGGACCCCGGCTGGCAGGCCACCCTCGACGGACGCGCCCTCAAGAGCACCACCGTCGACGGCTGGGCCCAGGGCTTCGCCCTCCCCGAGGGCGGCGGCAAGCTCGTCCTGACCTACAAGGCGCCCGCCGGGCACACCGCCTGGCTGTGGGCGCAGGGCCTCCTCGCGGCCGTGCTCGTGGTGCTCGCCCTGCCCGGGCGCAAGCGCCAGGTCGACGACGACCTCCCGGAAGCGGGAAGCGCACCCGCGGCCGTGTCCGCGCCCGCCTCCGTCCCGGCCCAGGCCGCTGCCGGAGAGGGCCGCCGCGCGCGCAGGCTGCGGGCCGCGGCGGAGGCCGACCGGCCGGACGCCGCCCCGGCGCCGGAAGCCACGCCCGCCGAGCCCGTAGCCGACTCCTACGCCGATCCGTACGCGGCTCCGTACGCCGACGTCTATGCCGATCCGTACGGACAACAGCAAGTGGCGGACCCGTACGCCGCGGTGCCCCAGGAACAGCCGCATGAACAGCCGCATGAACAGCCGCAGGCACAGCAGTACGGGCAGCAGCATGGGCAGCAGTACGGGCAGGGGATGCAGGAGACGCCCTACGACCCGTACGGCGAACAGCACTACCAGGCAGGCTACGGCGGCACGTACGACGCCTCCTACGGCGGCGCACAGCAGCAGGCGCCGTACCAGGACCAGGGTCAGGGCCACTACCCGGCGGAGCCCTACGCGACCGGGCCGGCCGCACCGGCCGGGCAGTACGACCCGTACACCTACGGCGGGGCACACGACACGACGTACGGCGGCGGTGACCGGCACCACCGCGACGGGAGCGAGCAGCAGTGAAGCGCACCACCCTGTCCCTGTTCGCCGCCACCGCAGCCCTCGCGGCCCTGGGCGGCGCGGCCGTCCTCGCCGTGCCGTCCGGCACCGAGGGCACCGCAGGCACCGGCAGCACGGCCCGTACGGCCGCGAAGGCGCCCGCCCGGCTGCCCGTCCAGCGCTCCATGACCCTCTGCCCGGCCCCGACTTCCTCGGACGTGGGGGAGACGGCCTACACCGCCTTCACTCCGGCCGGCGGGGCGAAGGGCGCGAAGAAGGGCGCGGCCGAACTGCTGACGGCGGACGGCGGGAAGAAGGACGACAGCGCGAAGAAGGACGACAGCGCGAAGAAGGACGAGAGCGCCAAGAAGGACGAAAAGGGAGCGAAGGGCGGCAAGGAAGGGAAGGACGGCAAGGACGGCAAGAGCCCCGCGGCCGCGGGCACTTCGGTGCTGTCCCTGAAGGAGCCCGGCAAGCCCGCCACCGCGACCACCAACCGCTCCGACGCCCCCGCCCTCATCGGCAGCGCCGACGGGACGCTCGCCCCGGGCTGGACCGTGCAGCAGTCCACCGTGGTCGCCGCGGGCAGCGGGCGCGGGCTGCACGGGCTGACCTGCACGGCGCCGGACACCTCGTTCTGGTTCCCCGGCGCGAGCACCCTCAAGGGCCGCCAGGACTACGTCCACCTGACCAACCCCGACAGCACGGCGGCCGTCGTCGACCTGGAGCTCTACGGCAAGGACGGCCGGGTCAAGGCCGGCGCGGGGGAGGGCGTCACGGTCCCGCCGCGCTCCACCGTCCCCGTGCTGCTGTCCTCCCTCGCGGAGGCGCCCGAGGAGGACCTGACGGTGCACGTGGCGGCCCGCTCGGGCCGCGTCGGCGCGGGACTGCAGTCGGCCGACGACAAGAAGGGCGGCGACTGGATCCCGGCGTCCGCCGAGCCGTCCGCCGACGCCGTCCTGCCGGGCATCCCGGGCGACGCGACGTCCGTGCGGCTCGTCGTCTTCGCCCCCGGCTCGGACGACGCCGACCTCAAGCTGCGCTTCGCCGGTCCGAACGGCGCGATCACCCCCGCCGGCCACGAGTCGCTGCACGTCCGCAGCGGCATGACCGCGGCCGTCGACCTTGGCGACGTCGCCAAGGGCGAGGCGGGCTCGCTGCTGCTCACGGCGGACGGCAGGAGCGCGCCGGTCGTCGCCGCGCTGCGCGTCACGCGCGGCAAGGACGACAAGCAGGAGACGGCGTTCATCCCCGCCGTGGCGCGGCTCGGCGGGCGGGCCACGGTGGCGGACAACCGCCCCAAGGGCAGCACGCTCGCTCTGGCCGCGCCCGGCAAGGAGGCGGCGCAGGTGAAGGTCACCTCCTCCGCGGGCAGCGAGGGCGGCGAGCCGGCGGTGAAGACGTACACGGTGAAGCCGGGCACCACGCTGACCGTGGAGCCGCCGCAGCCGGCGGGCGCCAAGGGGTCGTTCGCGGTGACGGTGGAGAAGGTCTCGGGCGGGCCGGTGCACGCGTCGCGGATGCTGGCGCTGCCCAAGGACGGCGTGCCCATGTTCACGATCCAGCCGCTGCCGGACGACCGTTCGTCGGTGGCGGTGCCGGCGGCCGGGCAGGACCTGTCGATGCTCAACCGCTGAGCCGGAGCCGGGCCGCTGACGGATCGGCGGGCTGACGGACTGACGGACTGACGGATCGGCGGACTGACGGGCTGCCGGCATCCGTACGGCCCGCCGGTCCGTCAGCGGCCCGGCCGGCCCGGCAAGGTCCGGTCAGTCCTGCCCGTAGCGGGGGTCGACCGACTCCGGGGCGAGCCCGAGGAGTTCGGCGACCTGCTCGACGACGACCTCGTGCACCAGCAGGGCGCGCTCGTCGCGGTTCTTGGTGCGGATCTCCACCGGGCGGCGGTAGACCACGATCCGGTCGGGGGAGTCGCCGCGGGCGGCCACGTAGCGGCCGAGGGGGACGGATTCGCCGTCGAAGTCGAAGGCGTCCAGGCCGTCGGGGTCGCTCATGGCGCCCACCGCGTCACTTCTGGTGACCGGCACCTCACGGACCACGAAGTCGACGGAGGCGAGCTGCGGCCAGCGGCGCTCCAGCCGCTCGGCGGAGTCGTGCACCATGTCGACGAACGCCTCGCCGCGGCTGACCGACAGCGGCACCTGGGGCGGCGCGATCGGCCCGCGCATGCCGCGTCCGTGTCGGTCGCGGTGGCGCGGGCGCGGCCCGGCGTGGCTCGGGGGACCCCCGGTGGTGGCAGGGGGAGGTACGCGGTTGTCCATCACTCTTGAGGGTATCCGTCGGCCGCCTCGCCGTACGCGGCTGTCGCGTATCCCGGGAATGTCGCCTGATGAACATTCCGGCCAGACCTGTGATCAATTATGGTCAGGTACCGGACCGTCCGGTCTGTTCGGGAGGGTCCGGAGCGGGGGTGCCGGTGACCGGCCGACGGCCTGGTGAGACCCTGTTCACAGCCCTCCGTGCAGGTCAGCGCGGTGGGGAGAAGCAGGCGTCCACGGGACGAACCAGGACGACACGGAGGGGTGAGCCGGGGGTGAGTCGTCGCGGCCCGCTCAAGAGTGCGGTACCGTCCAACGTCGTGAGCCCTGTACGTCGCTGTTCGCGCACCGCGTGCGGCCGCCCGGCCGTCGCGACGCTGACGTACGTCTATGCCGATTCGACCGCCGTCCTCGGACCGCTCGCCACCTACGCCGAACCCCACTGCTATGACCTGTGCGCCGAGCACTCCGAGCGGCTGACCGCTCCGCGCGGCTGGGATGTCGTGCGCCTCGCCCTGGACAGCGGCCCCGCCCGCCCCAGCGGTGACGACCTCGAAGCACTCGCCAACGCCGTGCGCGAGGCGGCCCGTCCGCAGGAGCGTGCCGTCCAGCCGGGCCCGCCGCCCGGTGCCACCGGCCCCGCCGGCCGCGACGCCGATCCCATGGAGGTCGCCCGCCGAGGCCACCTCAGGGTCCTCCGCTCGCCCGACAACTGACGGGGGCACGGCCCGCCCTTCGACCCGGGCTCGAGCGGCCCGCGTCCGGACCATCGGTCCGCCCCGGTAGGTTTGTCCCCCCGTACCGGACCCAGGAAGGCGTTGGCTGTGGCTGATCTGTCGCAGATCGTGAAGGCATACGACGTACGCGGTGTGGTCCCGGATCAGTGGGACGAAGCACTGGCGGAGCTCTTCGGCGCCGCCTTCGCCCAAGTGACGGGCGCGTCCGCGATCGTCGTCGGGCACGACATGCGGCCCTCGTCGCCCGGCCTGTCGCGGGCCTTCGCCCGCGGCGCCGCCGCCCGCGGCGTGGACGTGACCGAGATCGGCCTGTGCTCCACCGACCAGCTGTACTTCGCCAGCGGCCACCTCGGCCTGCCGGGCGCGATGTTCACGGCCAGTCACAACCCCGCGCAGTACAACGGCATCAAGATGTGCCGGGCCGGCGCGGCCCCCGTCGGGCAGGACACCGGCCTCGCCGAGATCCGCTCCCTGGCCGAGGGCTGGCTCGAAAACGGCGCCCCCGAGCCCGCGCGGACCCCGGGCACCCTCACCCGGCAGGACGTCCTCGCGGACTACGCGGCCCACCTGCGCTCCCTCGTCGACCTCAGCGGCATCCGCCGGCTGAAGGTCGTCGTCGACGCCGGCAACGGCATGGGCGGGCACACCGTGCCCACCGTCTTCGAGGGCCTGCCCCTCGACCTCGACGCCATGTACTTCGAGCTCGACGGCACCTTTCCCAACCACGAGGCCAACCCCCTCGACCCCAAGAACATCGTCGACCTGCAGCAGCGCGTCCGCGAGGTCGGCGCCGACATCGGCCTGGCCTTCGACGGCGACGCCGACCGCTGCTTCGTCGTCGACGGCAACGGCGACCCCGTCTCCCCCTCCGCGATCACCGCCCTGGTCGCGGCGCGCGAGCTCGCCAAGCACCCCGGCGGCACCGTCATCCACAACCTGATCACCTCGTGGTCGGTGCCCGAGGTCGTCAAGGAGTGCGGCGGCGAGCCCGTGCGCACCCGCGTGGGGCACTCCTTCATCAAGGAGGAGATGGCCCGCAGCGGCGCCATCTTCGGCGGCGAGCACTCCGCGCACTACTACTTCCGCGACTTCTGGAACGCCGACACGGGCATGCTCGCCGCCATGCACGTCCTCGCCGCCCTCGGCGGCCAGAACGGCCCGCTGTCCGAGCTGGTCGCCGAGTACGACCGCTACGCCGGCTCCGGCGAGATCAACAGCACCGTCGCCGACCAGGCCGGGCGCACGGCGGCCGTCCGCGCCGCGTACGAGGACGTGCCGGGCGTGCGGTTCGACGAGCTCGACGGCCTCACCGTCGCGGCCTCCGACTGGTGGTTCAACCTCCGCGCCTCCAACACGGAGCCCCTCCTCCGCCTGAACGTCGAGGCCCGCGACGCGGAGACGGTCTCCCGCATCCGGGACGAGGTCCTGGCGATCGTGCGGGCGTAGTCCTCATCCGGCCGCCACGGCGCCGTGGCGAACCACCACGGCGCCGCGGCGAACCCGCATGCCGCGCTTCCTCCGGCGGGGCGCGAAGGTACCCTGGCCGGACAGAGACGTACATCCGAAGGGAACCCCTCATGCCGCTCGAAGCCGGTCTCCTGGAGATCCTCGCCTGCCCGGCGTGCCACGCGCCCCTCCGCGACGAGTCCGCCTCCGAGGAGTCCCCCGAGCTGGTGTGCGAGGGCACGGGCTGCGGCCTGGCCTACCCCGTCCGGGACGGCATCCCCGTCCTCCTCGTGGACGAGGCCCGGCGCCCGGCCTGACGCCGGAGCGCCCCCGCCCGACCCCGCCCGGCGGCCCACCGTTCCGTAGGCCCGGCCGGGCACCCGCACGGCGTACACGACGGCGACCGGAGGCTGATCCACGGTGTTCGACGAGTCACTCCTCGATGATCCCGACGCCCTGTCCCGCGCCGACATCCACGGCCTCCTGCGCGGCGCCGCAGAATCCGGCGCCCGGGTCCGTACGGCCGCCCGCAACGCCGCGGAGGCCGGCGTCACCGGCCTCCGCCCCGACGGCCGCCCCCGCGCCGTCCTGGTCGCAGGGCCGGGCCCCGCGGCCGGCTGCACCGCCGACCTGCTCACCGCCCTCGCCGGCGGCAGCGCCCCCGTCACCCTGATCCGCCCCACCGGCGTCGCCCCCGCGCCCGGCGCCCTGCGCTGGACCCTCCCCGGCTGGACCGGCCCGCTCGACCTGCTGCTCGTCGCCAGCCCGGACGGCACCGAGCCCGGCCTCGCCATCCTCCTCGAACAGGCCTACCGCCGCGGCTGCTCCGTCGTCTGCGTCAGCCCGGCCGGTTCGCCCCTCGCCGACGCCACCGCGCAGGCCCGCGGCCTCGCGATCCCGCTGACCACCTCGCCGGACGAGGCCCGTACGGGCGCCGAACCGGGCACCGGCGAGGAGACGCAGACGGCGGAGCGCCCCGCCCTGCTCCCCGGCCCCGGCCTCCTGTGGTCCCTGCTCACCCCCCTGCTCGTGCTCGCCGACCGCATAGGGCTGCTCGCCGGCGACGCCTCCGAAGTCGAGGCGCTGGCCGACCGCCTGGACCAGGTCGCCGAGCGCTGCGGCCCGGCCATCGCCACCTACAGCAACCCCGCCAAGACCCTGGCGGCCGAGCTGGCCGACACCCTCCCCCTGATCTGGACGGAGGGCGAGCTCGCCGGCGCGGCGGGCCGGCACTTCGCGACGGTCCTCTCCGCCCTCGCCGGGCGCCCGGCCCTCGCCGCCGAACTGCCCGAGGCCCTCACCGCCCACGGCACCCTCCTCGCGGGGGCCTTCGCCGCCGGAGCGGACCCCGAGGACTTCTTCCGCGACCGCGTCGAGGAGCCCGAGGCCCTGCACGCCCGCGTCGTCCTGCTCCGCGAACGGGAGCCCGACGTCACCTCGCCCGCCCCCGCCGCCCGCGAACTCGCCCTGCAGCGCGAGACGCCCGTCAGCGAGCTGCAGCCCACCGACGCCGACAGTCCCCTGCAGACCGCCGCTGAACTGCTGGCCATCACGGATTTCGCCGCCGTCTACCTGGCCCTCGCCTCGACCCCGTAGACCCGTAGAAACGCCGTACGCACACAGTCAGGAATCGCCCGCATGGACCGCCTCGTCAACACCGTGCGCCCCTACGCCTGGGGCTCCACCACCGCGATCCCCGCGCTGCTGGGCACCGCCCCCACCGGCGAGCCGCAGGCCGAACTGTGGATGGGCGCCCACCCCGGGGCGCCGTCCCGCGTCGACCGGGGCGGAGGCGGAGGAGGGGGCCTGCGCCCCCTCTCCGACGTCATCGCCGCCGACCCCGAGGGCGAGCTCGGCGCACGGGCCGTCCGCCGCTTCGGGCCCCGGCTGCCGTTCCTGTTCAAGGTCCTCGCCGCCGGCTCCCCGCTCTCCCTCCAGGTCCACCCCGGCCTCGCCGAGGCCGCGGCCGGCCACGCCGAGGAGGAGGCCCGGGGCGTCCCCCTCGACGCCCCCCACCGCAACTACAAGGACACCGACCACAAGCCCGAACTCCTCTGCGCCCTCACCCCCTTCGAGGGGCTGTGCGGCTTCCGCGCACCCGCCGAGACGGCCGGCCTCCTCGCCGCGCTCGACGTCGACTCCCTCAAGCCGTACGCCGACCTCCTGCACGCCCGGCCCGAGGAGGACGCCCTGCGCGAGGTGCTCACCGCCGTCCTCACCGCGGACCACGGCGAGATGGCCCGCACCGTCACCGAGGCGGCCGCCGCGGCCGAGCGGCTCTCCGCGCAGGACGGGCCGTACCGGGACGCCTGCACCGCCTACGCCTCCCTCGCCCGGCACTACCCCGGCGACCCCGGCGTCATCGCCGCCATGCTCCTCAACCACGTGCGCCTCCAGCCCGGCGAAGCCCTCTACCTGGGCGCCGGCGTCCCGCACGCCTACCTCGACGGCCTCGGCGTCGAAATCATGGCCAACTCGGACAACGTGCTGCGCTGCGGGCTGACGCCCAAGCACGTCGACGTCCCCGAACTGCTGCGCGTCGTCCGCTTCGAGAGCACCCCCGCCGCCGTCCTGCGCCCCGAGGCCGACGCCGGCGGCGAGGAGGTCTACGGCACCCCCGTCGAGGAGTTCCGCCTCTCCCGCTTCGACCTCGCCCCCGGCGCCACGGCCACGCTGCCCGCCGGAACGCCCCAGATCCTCCTCTGCACCTCGGGCACCGCCGTCCTGCGCACGGCGGACGACGGGCAGGAGCTGCGGCTCCGCCAGGGCGAATCCGCGTTCGTACGGGCGGCCGAGAGCGTCGTGCTCGCCGGTGACGACGCCAGGGTCTTCCGCGCCACGGTCGCCGTCTGACGCCCCTTCCGCCCGGCGGCTGCAACAATGGCCCGCCGTAAAGGAACCGCAAAGCCCGGCGGTCCAGGGGTGGATCAGGGGCGGAAGGGACAACCCGCACATATGAGTGCATCAGGCGGAACCAAGGCCATCGTCGCCGCGCTCGGCGCCAACCTGGCCATCGCCGTGGCGAAGTTCGTCGCGTTCGCGTTCAGCGGCTCGTCGTCGATGCTCGCCGAAGGAGTGCACTCGGTCGCCGACTCCGGCAACCAGGCACTGCTCCTCCTCGGCGGCAAGAAGGCCAAGCGCGCGGCCAGCGAGGAACATCCCTTCGGCTACGGCCGCGAGCGCTACATCTACGGCTTCCTCGTCTCGATCGTCCTGTTCACCATCGGTGGCGTCTTCGCGCTCTACGAGGGCTACGAGAAGATCAAGGAACCGCACGAGATCGAGCACTGGTACTGGCCCGTCGGCGTCCTCGTCTTCGCGATCATCGCGGAGAGCTTCTCCTTCCGCACGGCGATCAAGGAGTCCAACGAGCTGCGCGGCGACCAGTCCTGGGGCCAGTTCATCCGCACCGCCAAGGCCCCCGAACTGCCCGTCGTCCTCCTCGAGGACTTCGGCGCCCTCGTCGGCCTCGTCCTCGCCCTCGGCGGCGTCGGCATCGCCATCGCCACCGGCGACGGCGTCTGGGACGGCATCGGCACGCTGTGCATCGGCGCCCTGCTGGTGCTGATCGCCGTCGTCCTCGCCTCGGAGACGAAGTCCCTGCTGCTCGGCGAGGCCGCCGGACCGGAGCAGCTCGCGAAGATCCGCGCCGCGGCCGTCGACGGCGAGACCGTCACCCGCCTCATCCACATGCGCACCCTCCACCTGGGCCCCGAGGAACTCCTCGTCGCGGCCAAGATCGCGGTGCGGCACGACGACACCGCCGTGGAGATCGCCCGTGCGATCGACGCGGCGGAGGCGAGGATCCGCGAGGCGGTCCCGATCGCCCGGGTCATCTACCTGGAGCCGGACGTCTACCGCGAGGACGAGGCAGCCGCCGGTGCCGACCCGGCGGCGACCCCGGGCGGCCCGCCCCGCCACTGAGAAGAACGCCGCGGGGGCGGTGCCCGGACCGCCGTGACGCCTTTAGGGGCTCACGGCGCCTCAGGACACGGCCTCCGCGCCGGTTACCGGGGCTTTGCAGCCCCGGTAACCGCTACTGAACCTCCCGCAAGATGCCCACCAGGGCCCCCGCGTCCTCCCCCGCCGAGAGCAGCCGCTCACGGAAGGCCGGGTCCATCAGTTTCCGCGACAGCATCGCCAGGATCCGCAGATGCTCGTCGCCCGCGGCGGCGCCCGGTACCGCGATCATGAAGATCAGCCGGGCCTTCGTCCCGTCCAGCGCCCCCCACTCGATGCCCTCCGAGCGCGCGAAGCCGACCACCGGGGCCGAGACCGCATCCGTCTTCGCGTGCGGGATCGCGATCTCCTCCCCGAGCCCCGTCGTCCCCATCTCCTCCCGCGCGAGCGCCGCCGAGACCAGGCCGTCCACGTCGGCCACGTGCCCGCTCGCGGCCAGCAGCCCGGCCATCTCCCGGATCGCCGCCTCCTTCCCGTGGGCCGCGAGCCGCGGCCGTACGGTCCGTACGGTGAGGTAGCCGGAGAGCGCGGAACCGCCGGGCTCGCCCGAGACCCCCGCGGCGGAAGCCGGGGGAGCCGAGAGGGCCGGAGAAGCCGGGGAAACCGTTCCCCCGGCGGGAGCCGGCCGCGCACCCACGGCCATCAGCCCGACCGTCGTCAGCGCCGTCACCACCGTGCCGACGGCGATCGCGACGAAGAACATCGCCACCCCGTCCACCGCCCCGAGCACCGCGACGATCGGCCCACCGTGCGGCACGTTGTCCGCCACCGCCGCGAGCCCCGCGATCGCCCCCGCCACCGCACCGCCGCACATGTTCGCCGGAATGACCCGCGCGGGCCGCGCCGCCGCGAAGGGGATCGCCCCCTCGGTGATGCCGAAGAACCCCATGAACAGGGCCGCCGCCCCGGTCTCCTGCTCCTGCTTGCTGAACAGCCCCCGCCGCAGCAGCGTCGCGAGCCCCTGCCCGAGCGGCGGCACCGGAATGGCCGCGGCACACATGCCCATGATCTCGGGGTTCTTCGACACCAGCCCCGCACCGAAGAGGAACGCCGTCTTGTTGACGGGCCCGCCCATGTCGAAGGCGATCATCAGGCCGAGCACGACGCCGAGCAGAGCCGCACTCGTCCCGGTCAGCCCGCCGAGCCAGGTCGTGAGGTGCGCGAAGACCCACGCGATCGGCCGGCCGATGACGTAGACGAAGAACAGGCCGAGAGACGTCGTGGCCACGATCGGGATCACGATGACCGGCATGATCGGCCGGACGAACGCCGGCACCCTGACCTTCTTGATCCACACCACCAGATGGCCGGCCAGGAACCCGGTGGCGATCGCCCCGATGAACCCCGCCCCCGCCTCGCTGTCGTACAGCTCCCCGTGGCTCGCGATCCAGCCACCGACCATGCCCGGCACGAGCGCCGGCCGGTCCCCGATCGCATAGGCGATGTAGCCGGAGAGCACGGGGATCATCAGGGCGAAGCCGATGGCACCGATGTCGTTGACCGTCTGCCAGAACGAGCTGTCGAAGACGATCCCCTCAGGAGTGGTCCGCCCGCCCAGGGCCAGCGACACGGAGATCAGCAGACCGCCGACGACCACGAACGGGATCATGTACGAGACGCCGTTCATCAGCGCCTTGTAGACGGTTCCGCGCTCCCGCCCGCCACCGCCCGCCCCCGCGAACGCCCCGTCCCCGGCAGCAGTCCCGGCGCCCCCCGCTCCGTCTCCCCGGTGGACCGGCGCGCTCAGCACGTCCCGGATCAGCCGCTCCGGACGGCGGATGCCCTCGGCGACCCCGACGGACAGCACCCGCTTCCCCGCGAAGCGGCTGAGGTCGACGTCCTTGTCGGCGGCGACGATGATGCCGTCGGCCTCCCTGATCTCGGCGTCGGAGAGGACGTTCTCGGCCCCGATCGACCCCTGCGTCTCCACCTTCATGCCGTAGCCGAGCTCCTGCGCGGCCTGGGCCAGCTTCTCCGCCGCCATGTACGTGTGCGCGATCCCGGTCGGGCAGGCGGTCACGGCCAGCAACCTGCGTCCCTCTGGCGCCGTGCCACGCTCGGGCGGATCGACCGGACTGGTCACGTGGATCTCCTCACAACGGATCGCCCGCGGGGCGTGCCGCGCCCTCGCGCTCTCCGCATCCTGCAACACCTGACCTGCACAGGAAACGAGGCCGTTCCGGTGTCAGCACGCGCGAGCCTTCCGGAATCTGACGTTCCGGCGGATAGGGCGCCAGTGGGGGTGGGGTTCGGTGGGCCCCCCGGTGTAGATTCGTGGACGAGCCAGACGTCGCTGCTGATGGCGGTCGGGCGGCCCGCGCGACGGACCGGCCGAGGGAGAGAGGGCCTCCGACGGACTGCGCTGCGGTCGGGGCACCGGTGCGTCCAGTGTGCCCACAGCTGCTCAGGCAGCACGACCGCATGCACGGCCGTGTCCACCCTCGCTCGCCCTTCACAGAGGAGCAGCTCGCATGACCACCACTTCCCCCGGCCAGGACTTCAAGGTCGCGGACCTTTCGCTGGCGGCTTTCGGT
>NZ_JANIID010000023.1:0-143826 GCF_024519335.1 Streptomyces telluris | reverse complement strand
AAGCTACTCGTCATGGAAAGACAGTTTGATGGGTCGGCGTCGACGATGTCCTCTCAGGACCCGGAACGGGCTCAGCGGACGCTCACCACGCGACCAGCCAAACGTGCGGACTGGAGCGACATCCTCGAACCGGCCCGCCACACAGTCCCGCAGCGGATGTCGACGACGCCCGTGCACGGCGTCCATAAACGACGCTCGACGCACGGTCCCGCCGGGTCCACCCCAGCTCAAGCAGATTCCGGTCCCCGTCGTCCTGACGGTGGCTGGTGACCCCTCTCGCCCGCTCGAGGCCCCCGACGCGCGCACCGCGAAGAGGATCACCCAGAACCTTCGCCGCGCACTGCTCTCGCCCCTGCACCAGATCTTGTTCCGGAGCCAGGGCTACACCTTCCTGCTCCAGGCCGAACCGAGCACGGGTGAAGCCATGCGGCCGCCGGGGATGCGTACGATCCTCGTCCCCCCGAGCAACATGGCCGGTGTCATCTCCGCGGGGTCGGTCTCCATGGGGATCGAGAAGAAGGTCAGCAAGTACCGCGAGCTAGCCCAGGAAGCCGGACTCCCGCTGATCGTCGCGGCCGGCGCGGACACGTTCAGCTCGCGCTTCGCAGGCCTAAACGGTGAGGGAGCCCGGATTGTTTCCGGCGAAGCCCTCGGGGTTGTGAAGGTCCTGGAAGCGTGGCACGCACCCAACAGCCGGATACTTCCCCGGTCGCACCCGCGACACCTACTGAGAGTGATGGAGCAGGGGTTCCGCTACGAGCTGCTTCGATCCCCGCGCTCACCCACTGGGCAGACCAGGCGCCCGGCACGTGCCCGCTCCGCCGGGTTCAGCGCGATCACTAGGCGGGGCCGGCAACCGCATGGCGCAGTCCGCCGGCCGAGCCCCTAGCGCCAGGTGGTCCGAGGCCAGCGAACTGGGCCCTCAACCCACCTGACACCTCGTCAAAACGAGCGTCACGAGCGTCATTTCAGCGTCAAGATATCGCCCGTACCGCACGTAACGCCCATAGTGCGCACGCACAAAGGCGCAGGTCAGGCGTCCTACCCCACCGGCTTGAGGATCGCCACGCACTCCACGTGATGCGTCATCGGGAAGAGGTCGAACGCCCGCAGCTTCACCGGCTTGTAGCCGGCCTCCGCGAAGTAGTTGAGGTCGCGGGCCAGGGCGGCCGGGTCGCAGGCTACGTAGGCGATGCGGCGGGCGCCCAGGGAGGCGAGGTGGCGGACCGTCTGCTTGCCGGCGCCGGCGCGGGGCGGGTCGAGGACGATGATGTCGGCCTCCTTGATGCCCGTGCGCGGGAGGACCTGCTCGACCTTGCCCTGTTCGATGCGGACGCGGTCGAGGTCCTGGAGGTTGTGGCGGGCGTCCTCGACGGCGCGCTTGCCGGATTCGATGCCGAGGACGGCGCCCTTCTCGCCGATGCGCTCGCCGAGGGCGCCGGCGAAGAGGCCCACGCCGCAGTAGAGGTCGAGGGCCATGTCGCCCTTGCGGGGCATGAGGCCCTGCATGACGGCCTTCACCAGCATGTCGGCGGCCTGCGGGTGGACCTGCCAGAAGCCGCCCTCGCCCACGCGGTAGGTGCGCTCGTCGGCGCGTTCGCGGACGAAGGGGCGGCCGTGGACGCGGTGGACCTGCTTGTCCTTCTCGCCGATGCGCAGGACCGAGACCGGCTTGTCGAGTTCCACGATCGGGAGGCGGCCTCCCGGCTTCGGGGTGAGGATGACCTGGCGGTCCGCCGAGCCGCTCGCCGCGATGGCCTCCACCGAGGCGATCTGCGGCCACTCGCGCTTCTCGATGCCCAGCTCGCTCACGCCCGGCGCGGCGATCATGCAGTGGTCGATGACCTGGACGTCGTGCGAGCGGTGCTTGCGCAGGCCCGCGTGGCCCTCGGCGTCGATGGCGTACTGGACGCGGGTGCGCCAGGCGGGGACCTCGCCCGCGGGGAGCTTGTCGCCCTCGGCCGGCATCACGGTGCCGTCCCAGCCGGCGTCCTCGGGGGTGAGGCCCGCGAGGCGCTTGAGCTGCTCGGCGATGACCTCGCCCTTGAAGCGGCGCTGGGCGCCGGGCTTGGCGTGCTGCCAGTCGCAGCCGCCGCACTTGCCGGGGCCGGAGAAGGGGCAGGGGGCCGGAACGCGGTCCTTCGACGGTTCCAGGACCTGTACCGCGTCCGCGCGGAGGAAGCGGGAGGTCTCCTCGCCCTCGGTCACCCGTGCGATCACTCGCTCGCCGGGGAGCGTGTGGCGGACGAAGAGGACGCGGCCCGACTCCGTGCGGGCGACGCAGTGGCCGCCGTGGGCGACCGGGCCCACCTCGACCTCGTACTCCTCGCCGACCAGCGATTCCTGCGGGGCGTTCTGCATGGTGGTCGGCTCCAGAGACGTAAAGAGAAAGGTGGGGCGGGACAGCCGTCCAGTCTACGGGCCGTCCCACCCCACCTGCGAATTCACCGGGTCGACGGTGCTACTTCTTCGTCGACGCCTTTTCCTTCTTCTGCTCGCCCACCGGGCCCCGCCGCACCGAACCCGGCGCGTTCCACTCGGCGCGCTTGCGGGCCCGCAGCTTGGCCGCCTCGGAGGAGTCGAGCTGCCAGGGCACCGAGGTGACCATCACGCCCGGCGTGAAGAGCAGGCGGCCCTTCAGGCGCAGGGCGCTCTGGTTGTGCAGCAGGTGCTCGTACCAGTGGCCGACCACGTACTCCGGGATGTAGACGCTGACGACGTCGCGCGGGCTCTCCTTGCGGAGGCTCTTGACGTAGTCGATGACGGGGCGCGTGATCTCGCGGTAGGGCGAGTCGAGGATCTTCAGCGGGACGTCGATGCTGCGGCGCTGCCACTCCTCGCGCAGCGCCTTGGTCTCGGCCGGGTCGACGCTGATGCTGAGCGCTTCGAGGGTGTCGGAGCGCATGAGCTTGGCGTAGGCCAGGGCCCGCAGCGTCGGCTTGTGGATCTTGGAGACCAGGACGATCGAGTGGACGCGCGAGGGGCGGACGGTGTCGTCGCCCGGGCCCTCGTCGGCGGCGATCTCCTCGGACACCCGGTCGTAGTGCTTCCGGATCGCCGTCATGGTCGCGTAGAAGATCACCATGCCGAGCAGGGCGACCCACGCGCCGTGGGTGAACTTCGTCAGCAGCACGACGACGAGGACCAGGCCGGTGAGGAAGGCGCCGAACATGTTGATCGCGCGGGAGCGGACCATGTGGCGGCGCTTGGCCGGGTCGGTCTCCGTCCGCAGGTGGCGGTTCCAGTGCCGGACCATGCCGGTCTGGCTCAGGGTGAAGGAGACGAAGACGCCGACGATGTAGAGCTGGATGAGCTTGGTCGAGTCCGCGCCGTAGATGTAGACCAGGACGGCCGCGGCGCCCGCGAGCAGCACGATGCCGTTCGAGAAGGCCAGGCGGTCGCCGCGCGTGTGCAGCTGGCGCGGCAGGTAGCGGTCCTGGGCGAGGATCGAGCCGAGCAGCGGGAAGCCGTTGTACGCGGTGTTCGCCGCGAGGAACAGCACCAGCGCGGTCGACGCCGCCAGGATGATGAAGAGGAACGATCCGCTTCCGAAGACGGCCTCGGCGACCTGCGAGATCACCGGGTTCTGGGTGTAGTCCTCGCCGACCGGCGTGCCGTTCTTGAGCAGGTCGGTGGCCGGGTTCTCGGCCATGCGGACGTTCGTCGCCATGGCCAGGCCGATGATGCCGCAGAACATGGTGACGGCGAGGGCGCCCATCAGGGCGAGCGTCGTGGCGGCGTTCTTCGACTTCGGCTTGCGGAAGGCAGGGACGCCGTTGCTGATGGCCTCGACGCCGGTGAGGGCCGCGCAGCCGGAGGAGAAGGCGCGCAGCAGCAGGAAGACGAGGGCGATGCCCGCGAGGCCCTGGTGCTCGGCGTGGATGGTGAAGTCGGCCGTGGGGGCCTTCATGGTCTCGTCCATGAAGAAGCCGCGGATCGCGCCCCAGGCGATCATGATGAACACGCCGCCCACGAAGACGTACGTGGGGATCGCGAAGAGCTTGCCCGACTCCTTGACGCCGCGCAGGTTCATCAGGGTGAGCAGCACGATCACGCCGACGGCGCAGGCCGTCTTGTGCTCGATGACGAACGGGATCGCGGAACCGAGGTTCTCGATGCCGGAGGAGATGGAGACCGCGACGGTCAGGACGTAGTCGACGAGCAGGGCGCTCGCGACGGTCAGGCCGGCCTTGGGGCCGAGGTTGACGTTGGCGACCTCGTAGTCGCCGCCGCCGCTGGGGTAGGCGTGGACGTTCTGGCGGTACGAGGCGACCACCGTGAACATCAGCACGACCACGGCGACGGCGATCCATGGGCTGAAGTGGTAGGCCGACACGCCTGCCGCGGAGAGCACGAGGAGCACTTCGCCCGGCGCGTACGCCACGGAGGAGAGCGGGTCGGAGGCGAAGACGGGCAGGGCGATGCGCTTGGGGAGAAGGGTTTCTCCCAGCTTGCTGCTGTGCAGCGCCCGGCCGATGAGGATCCGTTTCGGCAGGTCGGTCAGTTTGGACACAACAGAGAATCGTAAGCGCTCGCCCGGACGGCCGCCCACCCGCCACCCGCCGGAACGGAAATGTGGCGCACGCCGCACCACCCGTTCCGTGCTGCGACGGGGGTGCGGCGGGGCTCGGCCGGACCAGGCCGGGGGTCCAGGGGGTGACCCCTGGACGATCGCCGTGGGCGGGGTCAGCCGTGCAGCAGGGCGGGCAGCGCCCGGTGGCCGTTGGAGATGAAGGACTCCACGGGCCGCAGGTCGCCCGGCTCGACGGCGAGCCGCATCCGCGGGAAGCGGTCGAAGAGCGCGGGCAGGGCGATCGAGGCCTCCAGGCGCGCGAGGGGGGCGCCGAGGCAGAAGTGCACGCCGTGGCCGAAGGCGAGGTGGTCCTTGACGGTGCGGGTGACGTCGAAGCGGTCCGGTTCCGCGCCGTGCAGCTCCGGGTCGCGGCCGGCCGCGGCGTAGGCGGCGAGGATCGCGTCGCCCTGCTTCAGCACCGTGCCGTCGGGCAGCGCGATGTCCTCGGTGGCGTAGCGCAGCGGGAGGCTCGCCACTGGGGCCCGGTTGCGCAGGGTCTCCTCGATCACGTCGTCCCAGCCGGCCTTGCCCGCGCGGACGAGGGCCAGCTGGTCGGGGTGGGTGAGCAGGGCGTGGATGGCGTTGTCGAGGAGGTTGACGGTGGTCTCGTGCCCGGCGCTGATCACCAGCAGCAGGGTGTCGAGGAGCTCCTGCTCGCTCAGGCGCGAGCCGTCCTCCTCGCGGGCGGAGATCAGCACGCTGGTCATGTCGTCGGCGGGGGCGGCCCGCTTGGCGGCGACGAGGGCGCCGAGGAGCTCGTAGGTCCGCGCGTACGTGGCCGTGACCTCGTCCGGGTCGGCGGAGGTGTGGAAGATGCTGTCGACGCAGTCGCGCAGGCCGTCGCGGAGGTCCGGGTCGGTGACGCCGAAGAGCTCGCAGATGACCTGGATGGGGATCGGGTAGGCGTACGTCTCGCGCAGGTCGACGGGCTCGCCCGGGGCCCTGGCGGCCAGAGCGTCGAGGAGGTCCGCCGTCATCGCCTCGATGCGGGGGCGCAGGGCGGCGGTGCGGCGGGCGGTGAAGGCCTTGGCCACGAGGGTGCGCAGCCGTTTGTGGTCCGTGCCGTAGGCGGTGAACATGTTCCGCACGGCCACCCAGGTGAACAGGGGCCACTCGGGCGAGATGTCACCGTTGATCCAGGCCGGCCAGTGCTGGTGCGGGTCCTTCGAGACGCGCGGGTCCGTCAGGAGCTCCTTCAGCAGCGGCTGGGTGGTCACTGCCCACGCCACCACTCCCCCAGGAAGCTCCACGGGCGTCGCGGCGCCCCGCGCCCGGATGCGGGCGGCCTCGCCGTGGATGTCGCTGCCGGTGGCGTCGATCCGGAAGGGGGCGGACTGAACCGGGGCGGTACGGGGCTTGTGTTCCATCGGCTGTCTCCAGGGAGGTCGGCCTGCTGCGGGGAATGAGCGGACTGATCGGAGCGGGGGTGCTCGTACGGCGGTACGGGGCCGGAACCGGGTACGGGGCCGGAACCGGGAACGGGGACGGGACCGGCACCGGGGACGGGCCTGAGGCCCGGGCCGGGGCCGGAACCGGGCCCCGGGCCGCGTACGGCGGACGCCGAGAGGTCGTGGACGGGCGCCGGCCGCGAGGTGGACGGCGGCGCCGGGGGGAAGCGCACGGGCAGGGCCGTCAGCGCGCGGTGGAAGGGGCCCGGGCGCCAGACGAGGCGGTCGGCCGGGATCGCGAGCTCCAGGTCGGGCAGGCGGTCCAGGAGCTTCTCGACGGCGACGGCGGCGATCAGGCGGGCCGCGTCCTTGGCCGGGCAGTGGTGGGGGCCCGCGCTCCACGCGAGGTGGGCGCGGTTGCCGGTGCGCCGGCCGGAGAGCAGCGCCGGGTCGGTGTTGGCCGCGGCGAAGCTGACGACCACGGGCTCGCCGGCGGCCAGCGGCACGCCGCCGAAGTCGACGTCCTGGACGGGGTAGTGGACGCCGTAGTTGGCCATGGGCGGGTCGAGCCACAGCACCTCGTCCAGGGCGTCCTCGACGGGCATGCTGCCGCCGGCGAGGTCGCCGGCGAAGCGGTCGTCGGAGAGCAGCAGCCGCAGGGCGTTGGCGATGAGGTTCTGCTGGGGCTCGGTGCCGGCGCCGATGAGGACGACGTGCTGGTGGATCAGCTCCTCGTCGCTCAGGCGGGCGTGGTGCGCCATCAGCCAGGACGTCATGTCCGCGCCGGGCTGCTCCCGCTTGAGGGTGATGAGCTCGACGAGGCTGCTGGTGATGAGGGCGTCGGCGCGCTCGGCGTCGACGCCGTCGAAGATGCCCGAGAAGCCCTCCACGAGCCGGTCGCCCAGCTCGGGCGGGCAGCCGAAGAGCTGCTGGAAGACCAGCAGCGGCAGCACCTTGGCGTACGCGCCGAGGAGGTCGGCCTCGCCCAGGCCGGCGAAGCGGTCGATGAGCGTGTCGGCGCTGCGCTCGACGTAGCCGCGCAGGGCGTTGGGGTCGATGCGCGCCAGGGAGTCGGTGACGGCCTGGCGCAGCCGCGTGTGGGCGTCGCCGTCGGAGAACAGGCAGTTCGGCCGGTAGGCCATCATCGGCACGACGGGGTTGTCCGGGGCGACCCGGCCGTCGGCGAGGGCGCGCCAGCGGCGGGCGTCCTTCCCGAAGATCTCCGGGGTGCGGAGCACTTCGAGGGCGGCCCGGTAGTCGGTGACGAGGGTCGCGTGCGCACCGGGCGCCAGCTCCACCGGGGCGGCCGGGCCCAGGGCGCGCAGGCGCGTGTAGACGGCGTGCGGGTCGGCGGCGAAGTCGGGGCCGTACATGGGGGTGGGCGCGGGGGCGCCTGCAGCGCCCGGGTAGGCGAGGCCCTGCTGCATCAGGTCCTGGGGCGCGGCGCCCTGCTCCACGGCTCCCGGGTGCGCGGGGTCCTGCGGCATGAAGCCCTCGTGCGCGGGGTCCTGCGGCATGAAGCCCTCGTGCGCGGCGTCCTGCGGCATGAAGCCCTCGTGTGCGGGGTCCTGGAGGGCGCCCTGGAGCCCGGTGCCGTGTTCCACGGGACCCTGGTGCCCCGCGCCGTGCTGCGCGGGGCCGCCCGGGTGGGCCGGAGCCCGGTGGGCCGGGCAGCCCGGTGGGGGTGTGGGGGCGGGGGCCGGGTCCCCTCCCGTTCCCCACACGTCGGGACGGTGGTTCACGCGTGCTCCCGTACCGCGGTGCGCCGCTGCAGGTACTCGACGAGGGAGATCAGCGCGCGGGTCGAGGAGACCCGGTCGCGGGCGTCGCACGTGACCAGCGGCGTCTCGGGCAGCAGGTCGAGCGCCTCGCGGATCTCCTCCTCGGGGTACACCGGCGCCCCGTCGAAGTGGTTCACGGCCACCGCGTACGGCAGGCCGAGCTCCTCCAGGAGGCCCATGACGTCGAAGGACTGCTCCAGGCGGCGGGTGTCGGCCAGGACGAGCGCGCCGAGCGCGCCGTGGGTCATGTCCTGCCACAGGCGGGTGAAGCGCTGCTGGCCGGGCGCGCCGAAGAGGTAGAGCACGAGGCTGTCGCTGAGGGTGAGGCGGCCGAAGTCCATGGCGACCGTGGTGGTGGTCTTGCCCTCGATGCCGGCGAGGTCGTCGACGCTCGCACCGGCCTGGGTCATGGTCTCTTCGGTGCGCAGCGGCCGGATCTCCGACAGCGAGCCGACGAACGTGGTCTTGCCCACCGCGAAGTGGCCGACGACGAGGAGTTTCGCGGCGGTGCTCACGGTACGGCGCAGATAGAGGTCTCCGTCGGGAGCTGGCTCAGAGGCGAGCGCGGAGTCCATCCAGCACCTCCTGCAGGATCTGGGCCTCGGGGAGTTGTGCCGAGGGGATGGGGGCCCGGGTGATGAGGTGGCCGCTGTCGACGAGGTCGCCGAGCAGCACCTTGGTGACGCTGACGGGCAGCATGAGGTGCCCGGCGATCTCGGCGACCGACAACGGGCCGCCGAGGCAGAGTTCCATGAGCCGGCGCTTCTCGGGGCTGAGCCCGGTGAGCGGCCGGTCGTACTGGGCCAGGACCAGGGTGACCAGGTCGAAGGTGTTGCGGGTCGGGTGGGCGCGGCCGTCGGTGACGACGTACGGGCGCACTAACCCTCGCTCGTGCCTCGGCGTGGGCGGGGTCATGCCGGGGCGCCCGTGCCCTGCCAGTTGTTCGCGCGGGGCGGGCTGGTCAGCTCCTTGCCGAGCCGGTCGACGAGCTTCTGCATGCGGTACGTGACCGCTTCCATGTCGACGTGCTCGGTGGCGGAGACGGCCAGGTAGGCGCCGGGTCCCGCGGCGATGAGGAAGACGTAGCCGTGGGCGAACTCGACGAGCGTCTGCCGCCACGGGTTCTCCTGCTGCGCCTGGTGGGTGCAGAACTCGGAGGTCGAGCGGCTGATCGACTGCAGGCCCGAGAGGGCCGCGGCCTGGCGCTCGGCCTCGTCGCGCTCGATGCCCTGGGAACGGGCGCGCAGCATGCCGTCCGAGGAGAGCAGGATCGCGTGCCGGGCTTCGGGCATCTTGACGACCTCGTCCAGCATCCAGCCGAGCTCGTTGTTGAGGTGGTCGTTCACGCGTGGGGGTTCCCTTCGTCGTCTACGGGGGTGCGGGGCGGCGGAGCCTGGGGAAAGGGGTGGGCGGCGTCCGGTTCCGGGGCCCCGTGCAGCGGGCCGACGGGGGTGCCCGCGGCGGGCGTGCGGCCCGCGCGGGTGCCGCGCGCGAAGGCGCCCATGCGGCGGGCGGTCTCCTCGGCGGTGCGCTCGGGGACGGCGGGCCCGCCGCCGGGGGCGCCCGGTGCGGACGTCTCGGCGGGCAGGGGCGCGGGGCGGCCCCGGCGGGCGTCGGGGGACGGCTGCCGGCGGCGGCGCTTGGGGAGGCCGCCGGCGGTGGAGCCCACAGAGCCGGGGATCCCTCCGGGGAAGCCGCTGCCGGAGCCGGGGCCGCCGTCGGTGCCCGGGGCGCCGTCGGGGACGGAACCGCTGCCGGGGAAGGGGCCGCCACCGGCGAGCGGGCCGCCGTCGGAGACCGGGCCGCCCCCGAGGCTGCCGTCGGAGCCCCCGCGGCGGCCGCCGGGCGCGCCGGGGAAGCCGGCCGGTGCCTCGGGGTTACGGGTGGAGCGCTCGGGGAAGCCGGTCGGCGCCTCGGGCCCACGGGCGGAGGACTCCGGGAAACCGGCCGGTGCCTCGGGCCCACGGGCGGAGGACTCCGGAAATCCGGCCCGTGCCTCGCGGTTGCGGCGGGCGGGGCCTTCCGGGAAGCCGCCGGGGGACTCGGGCCCGCGGGCGGAGGTCTCCGGGAAGGCGGCGGCCGAGGCCTCGGGGAAGTCGGGGAAGTCCGGGACGGGCGGCGTACGTCCGGGGGACCGCGTCGCGGCGGTGCGGTCCGCCGCCTGCGAGCCCGCACCCGCGCCTGCGCCCGTGCCCGCGCCCGCGCCCGGGTGACGCAGCGGCGTCGTGCCGGGCCCGTCGATGTCGAGCTGGGTGAGCAGGGTGCTGGGGAGGAACAGCACGGCCCGGACGCCGCCGTAGGGCGAGCGGGTGTCGACGGAGACGCTGAACCCGTAGCGCGCGGCGAGCACGCCGATGACGGGGAAGCCGAACTGCGGCGGGTCGCCGAGGCGGGAGACGTCGACGGCGGCGCGGCCGGACAGCAGGGCGCCGGCCCGCTGGGTCTCCTGCCCGTCCATGCCGACCCCGGCGTCGTCGATGACGATGCAGGCGCCGTTGTGCACGGGCTGCAGGCCGACCTCGACGGTGGTGTTGGGCTGGGAGTGCCGGGCGGCGTTGTCGAGGAGCTCGGCGACGGCGAGGACGACGGGCTCCACGGCGCGGCTGACGACGGCGAGGTCGGCCTGGCTGTGCACCTGGACGCGCCGGTAGTCGCGGATGCGGGACGTGGCGCCGCGGACGACGTCGGTGAGCGGGGAGGCGGCGCGCTGCCGGCCCGGCCAGGAGCCGCACAGGACGGCGATGGCCTGGGCGCGGCGGCCGAACTGGGAGTTGGCGTGGTCGATCTGCAGCAGGTCGCGCAGCACGTCGGGGTTGTCGTGCCGGTCCTGCATGTCGGAGATGGCCAGCTGCTGCTCGTGGGCGAGGCCCTGGAGCGCGCGCATGGAGGCCTTGAGGGCGGCCTTCGCGGACTGGTCGGCGCGGGCCTGCGCCTTGTCGACGGCCTGGGTGAAGGTGTCCATCACCGACTGCAGGCCGTGCGCGAAGACGGTGCCCGTGAGCTGTTCGTCGAGCAGGCCGGGCAGCGGCACGGGCTGGTGCATGGAGGCCGTGACGGCGGGGAGCCGGACGGTGACCAGGTGCCCGAGTTCGCTGTCGCGCGCACGCTGCCCCTCCTCCAGCGTGGCGGCGCGCAGCCGCAGGGCCGCGGCGATCCCCCGCTGGCGCACCAGCAGGACCGCGACGGCGATCAGCGCGGCGGTCAGGCACCAGGTCACTACGTCCGGTATGTGATGTGACATCAATTCCTCGTGGACGCAGGGGGCATGCGGACGGCTGGACGGGTCCGTTGTCCCTGACGTCCCGTCCAGAAGCGGAATACGCCGATCATCCTAACCACGGCGTCGCCCGCTTGGCCGATCTTCGCCCGTGAATGACCGAACACGCATCCGCCTTCCGCGGGCCTCGGGTGAGGGTACGGAAGGCGGAGGAAAAACGCAGGTGATTCGCGTGAGGTGTTGTCAGGGCCACAATGCCCGGTCCACCAGCGGGCCTGCGGCGCCGGTGTAGTCGGCGGGGTCGCACAGGGCCGCCAGTTCCGCCTCGGTGAAGTGACCGTTCAGTAGTGGCTTCTCGGCGAGAACCGCCTGCAGTTCCCGGCCATCCGCGGCCGCTTCGGCCGAAGCCTCCGTCAGCAGCCGCCTGGCCTCTGCCCTGCCGAGGCGCGGCGCGAGGACCGCCGCGAGCCGCTCCGAGACGATCTGTGCGCCCGTCAGGCCGAGGTTGGTGCGCATGCGGTCCGCCCGCACGTCCAGGCCGCCGGCCAGCTCGCCGGCGGTACGGGCGGCTCCGCCGGTGAGGCGGAGGCACTCGCGCAGCAGCTGCCACTCGGCGTGCCAGGCGCCGGCCGACCGCTCGTCCTCGGCCGCCAGACACTGCGTCAGGGCACCGGCCAGCGCGGGGACCTGCAGCGCCGCGCTGCGGATCAGGGTGGCGAGCACGGGGTTGCGCTTGTGCGGCATGGCCGAGGAACCGCCGCGCCCGGCCGGGCCGCCCGGCTCGGCGACCTCGCCGACCTCCGTGCGGGCCAGCGACTGCACGTCGGCCGCGACCTTGCCGAGGGCGCCCGCGGTGAAGGCGAGGGCCCCGGCCAGGTCGGCGACGGGGGTGCGCAGCGCGTGCCACGGCAGGGCGGGGCGCGCCAGGCCCGTCTCGGCGGCGAACGCGTCCACGAGCCGCTCCGCGTAGCTGCCGTCGCCGGTGCCCGCGACGCCGTCGAGCCGGGCGTGCTCCAGGTAGCCGGCGAGCGTGCCCGCCGCGCCGCCCAGCGAGACCGGCAGGCTCTCGTGCACCCGGCCGAGCCGGGCCTCCGCGTCGAGGACGAGCTGCCGCCAGCCGGCCGCCTTCAGCCCGAAGGTGGTGGGCACGGCGTGCAGGGTGAGCGTGCGGCCCGCCATGACGGTGTCCCGGTGCCGGGCCGCGAGGGCGGCCAGCGCCTCGGCGGTACGGGTCAGGTCGGCGCGGACGGTGCGCAGGGTGCGGTCCGCGACCAGCATGGCGCCGGTGTCGAGGATGTCCTGGCTGGTGGAGCCGCGGTGCACGTAGGCGGCGGCCTCGGGTGTGTCGGCGGCGACGAGACGGGTGAGCGCCTGGACGAGGCCGACGACGGGGTTGGCCGTCTCGCGGGCCGCCAGGGCCAGGGCCCGCACGTCGAGCCGCCCGGCCCGCGCGCACCGGGTGACGGCCTCCGCGGCCGGGGCGGGCACGGCCCCGAGACGGGCCTGCGCCCGGGCGAGGGCGGCCTCGGCGTCGAGCATGGCCTGCAGCCAGGCGGTGTCGGCGGTGGCCTCCTCGGCGGGCGTGCCGGCCCGGACGGGCGAGAGGAGCCCGGCGTCGACGACCGGTCCGGCGTTGTCCGGCGCCGTCCGGGCCGTGTCACGTTCACGAGGGCCCGCGTTTCCTCCGCCGCCGGTCATACGATCACTCCTTCCGGGGTCGTGTCCGGCGCCGGGGGCCGCAGGGCCGGGGGGACGTGGGCCACCGGGGGCAGGGACAGGACCGCGCGGGCGATGGCGTCCGCGTCGCCCAGGGTCACCGAGTCCACGCCCGGCCGGATGCCCGCCGCCGTGACCCAGTGCACAGATTCCGTGGGCACCCCGTAGGCGAAGCGGCGCGGGTGGGGCCGGCCGCGGCCGTCGAGGACGTGGTACGGGCGCTCGGTGACGGCCAGTCCGCCGGTCTCGTAGCCCGCGCCGGTGGCCGTGGGGATGCGGTAGGTGGTGATCTGATCGGTGTTCAGCAGGTGGCGCAGGAGGGGGTCGGCGGTGCGGCGCAGGTCCGGTTCGGGCAGCCGGGCCTCGATGAGCACCCGGGAGCGGACGGGCGGCCCGGGCACGGCCGGGCAGCCGGCGGCGAAGGAGGGGCCGTCCGGTCCCGCGACCTCCAGGCGGACGACGGTGCCGGGGCCGGTGACGACCAGGACGCCTGCCTCGATGAGGGCGGCCATCTCCTCGATGCGGGAGGCGGGCGGGCCGATGGAGAGGAAGGCGTTGAGGGGGGTGTACCAGCCTTCGAGGTCGTCCCGGTGGGAGTCGCCCTCCAGGCCGCCGTGGTCGACGGCGAGCCGGATCTCGTTGCGCAGGTCGCGCAGGACGTCCAGGGCCGCCTTCAGGGGCCCGCTGACGTTGCCCTCGCGGGCGGCCCGCACGTCCGCGCGCAGGTAGTCCAGGAGCCAGGCGTGGAAGTCGGCGCGGCCGGTGAACGCGCGGTCGCCGTACGGTCTGGCGAGGCGCTGCCAGTCCCAGCGGTCGGCGGGGGCGATGCGGAAGGCGTCGAGGAGTTCGGCGCGCTCGTCGTCCTTCTCCAGCGCCAGGTAGCGCTCCGTGAACGCCTCCCGTTCGCCCGCCCGGCCGAGCCGCTCCAGCAGCGTGCCGTAGTAGACGCTCTCCACCTCCCCGGCGATCAGCGGCCACAGGTCGGTGCCGAAGCGCACGGGGCCCCCGCGCCCGGCGCGCTCGCGCAGGCCGGCGATGTAGCGGGCGGTGAGCAGCCGGGGCCGGTGGCGGCCGTGGGCGCCCTTCTCGTTCTCGCCGCGCGCGTGGTACGGGACGCCGCGCCGGGAGAAGGCGTACAGCCGCGGCTCCGCGCCGGACGGGCGGTAGACGACCCGGCCGCCCTCGCGGACGAACGCGCCGCCGCGCCCGGCGGTGAACAGGGCCATGTAGTCGAAGAAGTTCAGGCCCAGGCCGCGCAGCAGGACGGGCTGCCCCGGCGCGATGCGCCCGAGGTCGAGGTCGGCGGGGTTGACGGGCGTGACGTAGTCGAGGTGGTGGATGCGGGCCAGCGACGCCGTACGGGCCTCCCGGGCGGACAGCTGGGCGGGCACGTGGCCGAGCGCCATGACGACGGCGTCGAGCCGGTTTAGGCGCGTGCCGTCCTCCAGGCGGATGCCCTGCGGGCCGCCGGTGATGCCCTCGACGTCGGCCATGGCGACCGCGCGCGAACGGTGGACCTCGACGGTCACGTGCGCGGGGGCGCGGGCGGCGATCCGCCGGAAGCTGTCGTGGAGGTAGCGGCCGTAGAAGGCGCGGGTGGGGTAGGCGTCCGGGCCCAGGGCGCGGGCCTCGGAGAGGGTCGCGGCGTCGTGCAGGCCGTTGTTCTCGCCGTCCCCGTCGGCCCCGTCATCCCCGTCGGCCCCGTCGGCCCCGTCCGGCCTCTCGGCGGCGATGCCGCGCGCCCACTCGTACAGGCTGGGACCCGGCTCGACCGGGCCCTCGATCCGGGCGCTGTCGTCCGTGTACACCGTGATCTGCGAGGCCACGGTGTTCATCAGCAGGTGGGGGGACTGATCGGTGCGCCACACCGTGCCCGCGCCGGGCGCGGAGGGGTCGACGACGTGCACGGTCACCGCGGAGTGCGAAGGCGCGGCGCGCTCGTTGGCGCACAGCCGCTCCAGCACGGACAGCCCCCGTGGGCCGGCACCGACGATGCCGACCTCGATACGACTGCTGCTGCTCATGCGTATGCTCCTCCGTTCTGAGGGGACTCCCGGGGCGGGGACTCCCGGGGCGGGGACTCCCGGGGCGGGGATGCACGGCGGTGCGGCGGTGCGGCGGTGCGCCAACGGTTGCCGTACGAACGGCTGTGGTGCGGCGGTCTCCGCACGGTTTTCCTCTGATCTCATCTGGCCGTCGGCGGACGACGGGGTCAACGTGCGGGTACGGGGTCCGTCAGGTCCCCGCCGCCGGGCCGCATGAGGTGACATACCGTCAGCCGCCCCCTTCCCCGGCCCTCTCCCCCGCCGACCGCGCCGTGCGACAGTGGGCGGCATGCGCGCCGCCTACATCGACCGGCTCGGCCCGCCGGAGGAGATCGCGGTCGGCGAGCTCCCCGCCCCGCGGCCCCGGCCGGGCCCCACCGACGTCCTGGTCGACGTCGCCGCCACGACCGTCAACCCCGTCGACACCCTCGTCCGCTCGGGACGCTTCCGGACGGCGCTGCCCTTCCCCTTCGTGATCGGCCGGGACCTGGTGGGGACGGTCGCCGAGGCCGGGCCGGGCGCGCCCGGTTTCGCGCCCGGCGACCCGGTGTGGTGCAACAGCCTGGGGCACTGCGGCCGGCAGGGAGCCGCCGCCGAACGGGCCGTCGTCCCCGCCGACCGGCTCTACCCGCTGCCGGCCGGGGCGCGGCCCGAGGACGTCGTCGCGGTCGCCCACCCCGCCGTCACGGCCTACCTCGCGCTGTTCACCCACGGGGGGCTGCGAGCCGGCGGGACCGTGTTCGTCGGCGGGGCCGCCGGGAACGTGGGCAGCGCGCTGGTGGCGCTGGCCGTGTGGGCGGGCGCCCGGGTCGTGGCCACGGCCGCGGCGCGCGACGCGGAGTACGTGCGCTCGCTCGGCGCCGACGAGGTCCTCGACTACGCCGGCCCCGGGCTCGCCGGGCACCTCGCGGCGGCCGCGCCCCGCGGCGTCGACGTGCACCTCGCCACCCACGGCGGGCACGACCTGGACGCCGCCGTACCGCTGCTCGCCCCGCGCGGCCGGATCGTGCTGCTGGCCGGCGTCGCCGCCCGGCCCGTCCTCCCCGTGGGGCCGCTGTACCAGAAGGGCGGGGCGGTGGTGGGGTTCGCGATCTCCCACGCGTCCACCGCCGAGCTCGCCGAGGCCGCGGGGGTCGTGGGGCGACTGGCCGCCACGGGGCGGCTCCGGGCGCGGGCCGTCGAACGGCTCCCGCTCGCGGCCGCCGCCGAGGCGCACCGCCGCATGGAGAACGGCGAACTCCGCGGGCGGCGGCTGCTCCTGACGATCTGAGGACCGGCCCCGCGCAGAACCGTACCGGGGGGTTGCCCGGGACCTGACTCATCCGCCGGGCCGCCATTGCCCGGGGCCCGCGGGCCCGCGCACCCTGGAACCTATGACTCCCCCGACTCCCCCGGCCACCGGCTCCGGCACCGCCGACGCCGACGCCGACGCCGATGCGATCCTCAGGGTGCGGGCCCACGTCCTCGTCGCGGCCGCGCCGGACGCCGTCTACGACACGGTCAGCGACCTCGCCCGCAGCGGCGAGTGGAGCCGCGAGTGCACCGGCGGCCGGTGGGTGTCCGGGACGCCGCGCACGGCCGGCGCCGTCTTCCGCGGCGAGAACCACCGCGGAGCGGACGTCGTGCCCTGGGCGCCGGTCGTCCGCGGCCCCTGGACCACCGAGTCCGAGGTCGTGGCCGCCGAGCCGGGGCGCCTGTTCCAGTGGGTCGTCCGCGACAGCGCCGGCCGCCGCCAGGACAGCACCTGGACGTACGAGTTCGAGGCCGCCGGGAACGGCTGCCTGCTCGTCCACCACTACCGGCTCGGCCGGCCCACCGAAGGTCTCGCGAAGATCTTCCGGCAGCTGGGCCCGGACGGGCAGCGGCGGTTCACCGCCGAGTGGAACCGCAAACTCGCCGACGACGTGGAGGCGTCGCTGTCCCGCATCAAGGACATCGTCGAGCGGACCGTCTGACAGGCCGGGATGAGGAGAGATGTCGAACCGAGCGGCGCCGTCCCGCCCTTGGGCCGAGCAGTGGGACCCCGACGACCCGGGCTTCTGGGCCCGGGGCGGGCGGCACGTGGCCCGGCGCAACCTGTTGCTGGCGGCGGTCTGCGGGCACCTGGGGCTGTCCGTCCGCGGCATGTGGCCGGTGATCGTGCTGTTCCTGCCCGCGGGCGGCGGGGCGGTGCCCGGGCCCGGGCCCGCTGAGAAGTTCCTGCTGCTCGTCACGCCCGTGGTCGCCGGGGCGGCGCTGCGCCCGGCCGCCGGGCGCGCCCTCGCCCGGCTCGGCGGCCGGGACCGTACCGCCGTCACCACGGCCGCCCTGGCCCTGCCCGGGCTCGCCGCCGTGTACGTCCTGCAACGGCCCGGCGCACCGCTGTGGCTCCTCCTGGCCGCCGCCGCGGCCGCGGGCGCCGGTGACGCCGCCGCGGCCTCCCCGGCCGGGGCCGCCGCCTCCTACCCGCGGCACGCCCGGGCGCGGGCCCTCGCCCTCGCGACCGCCGGGGGCGACCTCGGACTCGCCTCCGCCCAACTCGCCGGGCTGCTCGCCGCCGTCACCGCGGGCGGCTCCTCCCCGGCGCTGATCGCCGCCGTCCACGTGCCGCTGACCGTGCTGGCGGCGCTGGTGGCCGCGCTGCGGATGGACAACCTGCCGGGGCGGGGCGGCGGGGCGGGTGCGGGGCGTGGGGCCGGCGCGGGGCGCGGGGCCGGCGCGGGGTTCGGGGCCGGTGCGGGGTTCGGGGCCGGTGCGGATCCGCACGTGGTGGGGCTGTCGCTGCTGTTCCTCGCCACCGCGGGCTCGTTCACCGGCTACGGGATCGCCTTCGGGCTGGTGCTGCGGCACCAGTCCGGCGTCTCCGCCCTTGTCGCCCTCGCCTGCGCGCTGCCGGCCACGCTGCTCGGCGCGGCCGCCCGGCCCTGCGGCGGGTGGCTGGCCGGGCGGTGGGGCGGGGCGCGGGTCACGCTGGGGAGCCTGTCGGGGATGGCAGTGGGTACGGCCGTGCTCGCCGCGGCGTCGTCGCGGGGCTCCGTGGGGGTGTTCGGCACCGCGTTCACCGTGCTCATAGTGCTCGGGGGCGTGGGAGCCGGTGCCGTCGTGACGGTCGCCCCCGCGGTGTTCGCGGCGCGGGCCGGAGAGGCCATCCTCTCCGGCCAGGACGCGAGGACCGCCTTCGCGGCCGCCCGCCGGCGCACCGCCGGCGCCGCCGCGCTGACCGGCCCGGCGGGCGCGCTCGGCGCCGCGTTGACAGGCCTGTCCCTGGGCGCCGCCTACGAGGCCGGCTCACCGGCCCCCGCCCTGTGGGGCCTCCTCGGCCTCTACGTGGTGTGCGCGGCGCTCACATGGACGGCATACGCCCGCCACGAACCGGCACCGACGGCCCGCCGCTACCGAACGGGGGGCTCGGGCGAGCCCGTACACCCTTGACGGCCGGCCCCCGCAGGGGGCAGTTCGGCACCGCCGAACACGCCCTTCATGGCCGATCGCCGTCGCGGCGGAAGGAAGGACGCGGGCGGCACCCTTCACCCGGCCCGCCCGCACCCTCACCGACCACGACCGACCAGGCAAGCGATGCCCCCAGCCCCTGAACCGCCGCCACGGCGAACAACCACCACGGCCCGGACCGGCGGTGCCGAAGCGGCAGCACACGTGAACTCGGCACCGCCGGACACCACCGTCATGGCCGATCACCGTCGCGGCGGCAGGAAGGGCGCTCCCCGCGCCCTTCAACCCAGCCGTCGGCAGACCGCCAAGGAGACCCGTACCTCTGAAACCGCCGCCACGGCGAACCACCACCACAACGCGGACCAGCGGCGCCGAACCGGCAGCACACGTGAACTCGGCACCGCCGGACACCACCGTCATGGCCGATCACCGTCGCGGCGGCAGGAAAGGCGCTCCCCGCGCCCTTCAACCCAGCCGTCGGCAGACCGCCAAGGAGACCCGTACCTCTGAAACCGCCGCCACGGCGAACCACCACCACAACGCGGACCAGCGACGCCGAACCGGCAGCACACATGAACTCGGCACCGCCGGACACCACCGTCATGGCCGATCACCGTCGCGGCGGCAGGAAGGGCGCTCCACCCGCCCTTCAACCCAGCCGTCGGCAGACCGCCAAGGAGACCCGTACCTCTGAGACCACCGCCACGGCGAACAACCACCACGGCCCGGACCGGCGGTGCCGGGCAAGCCCGTGCAGGTGGGCTCGGTGCCGCCGCAGGCCGGCCCTGTCAGGGCAGAGGTGTCGTGGCGTGGGTCAGCTCTGCCTGTAGGTGGGGGGTGTCGTCAGCGTGGCCGTGGGCGGAGATGTGGCCGTCCGGGCGGATCAGGTAGTAGCCGGGGCGGTGGCAGTGGGTTGTGGGGGCTGTGGTGGTCAGGGGGAGGTGGTACGGGCGTATGCGGCGGTGGGCGGAGGCCAGTCGGGTGGCCTCCGCCGCCCACGCCGGGGGCGTTCCCGAGGGGAGGACCAGGGCCAGGGCCCACTCCGACGGGTCCGTTCCCGGGCCGCTGATGCCGTGGGCGAGGGCGAGCCCGCGGGGGAAGAGAGCCCCGGCCCGTACGCCGCCCGGCAGGCGGCAGGCCGCCGGGCGGGCGGGTTCCTGCGTGGCGCGCCGCGGCCGGTAGGCGAGGCGGTGCCCCGCCATGACGGGGGCGTAGAAGCGCGTGACCGCTCCCGTCCGCTCCAGGAGCCGGAACGCGGCGTCGCGGGCCGCGACCCGCACCCGCCCGTCGGCCATCCAGGCCCGCGTCTGCAGGTCGGTGTCGCGCACGATGCGCCGCGTGGCTTCGGCGCGCTCGGGGCCGTAGTCGGCGAGGAGGGAGGCCGGGGAGTCGCCGTGGAGGACCGCGGCGAGCTTCCAGGCGAGGTTGTGCGCGTCCTGGAGGCCGTTGTTCATGCCCTGGCCGCCCGCGGGGCTGTGGACGTGCGCCGCGTCGCCGAGGAGGTGGACGCGGCCGTGCCGCAGGCTGCGGGCCCGGCGGGCGTGGACGCGGAAGACGGCCTGGTGGACGGGCGCGGTGATGCGTACGCCGCCCGGTCCGCGCGCGTCGAGGAGGGCTTGCACGGCGGGGACGCCGGGGGCGGGCGCTCCGGCGGGCAGGGCGGTCAGGATGCGGAAGACGCCGCCGGGCAGGGGCACGATCACGAGGGTGCCGGACGGCGCCTGGTAGTAGTGGATCTCGCCGGGCGGGAGGGGCCCTTCGACGCGGGTGTCGAGGAGGGCGAAGGTCATCGGGTAGGTGGTGCCTTCGAAGGGCGTCGCGAGCCGGTCGCGGACGGTGCTGCTCGCGCCGTCGGCGCCCAGGAGGTACGGCGTGCGCCAGGTTTCGCCGCGCCCGCCGGGGTGGCGCAGGAGCACCCGCACCGTGCCGTCGTCCTGGGAGAAGTCCGTCAGCCGCACGCCCCGTTCGACGGTGCCGCCGAGCGCGTGCAGCCGCCGGGTGAGCAGCCGTTCCGTCTCGTACTGCGGAAGGTTGCGGGCCGCGCAGCCGGCGGGGAAGGCGAAGGCGGCGAGGGGGCGGCCGCCGGTGAAGTAGCGGTAGGCGTCGATGCGTACGGACGCGGCGCGCACGTCGTCGCCGATGCCGAGGTCGTCGAGGATGCCGAGCGCGCGGGGCCACAGGGACAGCGCCCTGGGCGTGTCCGCGGGGTGCGCGGCGCTGTCGACGAGGCGCACGGGCACGCCGCGGCGCAGGAGTTCACAGGCGGCGAGGAGCCCGGTGGGCCCGGCGCCGGTGACGAGCACAGCGTCGGACGAGGACCCGTACCCGTACCCGGATCGGGAACGGGTCACGGCGTCCGCCCCGCGCTCCCGTCCCCGGCCGCGGCCCTTCCCCCGTCCCCGTCCCCACCCCCGCCCAGCCTGCGGGCGAGTTCCAGGCGGCGCACCTTCATCGTGGCGGTGCGGGGCAGCGCGGACAGGGGCAGCTGCACGGGCCCGGCGAGCTGCGGCCATTCGGCGGAGGCGGAGGCCCAGCGGCCGGGGTCGAGGGGTGCGTCGCCGCGGGTGCAGACCACGGGGACGGGCTCCTTGCGGGGCCCGGGCACGAGGACGACCTCGGCGAGTTCGGGCAGCCGGTCCATCAGCCGGTCCTCGACCTCGAGGGTGGAGCCGAGGGCGGGGAGGACGTCGACCTCGCGGTCGAGCAGGTGCAGGCAGCCGAAGCGGGTGCGGTAGCCGACGTCGCCGGTGCGCCACCACCCGTCGTACAACTGGCGTGCGAAGCGTTCGGGCTCGGCGAAGTAGCCGGTGGCCCGGCCCGGGGCGCGCACTTCGATGGCGCCGGGGCGTTCGCGCGTGGGGCGGTGTCCGCCGGGGGCGGTGAGGCGCACGCGGACGCCGGGCAGGGGCAGGCCCAGGCAGCGCCCGTCGGCCCGGTGGACGGTGCGCGGGGTGTACCAGCGGCCGGAGAGCGGGCCGCACTCGCTCTGCCCGTAGAACTGGAAGAACCGCGGGGAGGCGCGGCGCGAGGCGAGCAGCAGCCTGCGCATGGTGGGCGGGTGGAGGGCGTCGAAGGTGGAGCTGAAGTACCGGACCGTGGCGAGGGGTTCGCGCGGGTCGTCCGCCAGTTCCTCCCAGGCCATGAAGGAGTTGGGGTGGGTCTCGACGAAGCCGGGGCGGGTGCGGGCGAAGAGGTCCGCGACGTGCGCCGGGCCGGGGTCGCCCACGATGACGAGCGGCATGCCCTTGGGCAGGGCGACGGCGAGCGCCAGGTACATCCGCGAGTGGACTGGGCTGAGGTGCGCCGCGTAGGTCTCGCGCGTACGGATCAGGGCGGCGAGCGCGCGCTGCGGTGCGTACCGGCCGTACAGGCCGGCCACCGTGTGCACCACCAGCTTGGGCAGTCCGGTGGTGCCGGAGGTGTGGGTCATCAGTGCGGGTCGGTCCGCGGGCAGGATTACGGGGGCGCGGCGCGGTGCGCCGGCCAGGGCCGCGAGGGGGGTGCAGCCGGGGCGGGCGGGGCCGGTGGTGAGGACCGTGGCGGCGATGCCGGCCAGGTCGAGCGGCGCCAGGCACGTGCGCAGCTTGTCGTCGTCGGTGACCAGATGCGGGCGGCTCGGGTGGTTCGGGTGGTTCGGGTGGTTCGGAGGGTTCGGGTGGTTCGGAGGGTTCGGCTGGCACAGCCGGCGCAGCAGGGCGCCGGCCGTGGCGCCGTCGAGCTCCGGGGAGAGCAGGACGGGGACGGCTCCGATGCGGGCGGCGGCGCAGGCCAGCAGGTAGATGTCGAAGTTCGCGGCCTTGTGGACGGCGACGTGCTCGGTGGGGCGCACGCCGGCCGCCCACAGCCGGGCCGCCAGGTCGTCCACGTGCCCTGCGAGGCCGGTGTAGGTGAGCCGGCGGCCCGTGCCGGGCAGCGCGTCGAGGTCGTGGTCGAGGGTGACCGGCACGGAGCCGTGCGCGGCGGCCGCACGCTCCGGGATCAGCCCGAGGTGAAGCCCCTTCACGAGACCCTTCACGAGGCCCTTCGCGAGGCCCTTCACGAGGCCGTCCACGAGGCGGCGTGCCGCTGCAGCAGGGCGGACTCCTCGGCGGTGAGGGCGATACCGAAGGTGCCGCGCAGGACGGGGCCGACCTCGTCGGGGGCGAGTTCGGTGCGCAGGAGGCGGCCGTCGGCGTAGCGGGCGGCGAGGGTGCGGTCGGTGAGCGTGTGGCGGACGTGGTCGTCGCCGCGCTGGGCGACGAGGCGGCCGGTGAAGGGCGAACGGGGGTGGTGGGACGTCCAGTAGTGGGCGGCCTCGAAGTCGTCGGGGACGTGGTGCTCCAGGCGCAGGGAGTAGACGTCGAACCAGCCGTCGGGGTGCAGCGAGCGCAGGACCCACTGCTCCGGGACGGCGGCCGCGCCGCGGCCCGCCACCGGTTCGAGGTCCAGGCGCCAGGTCCAGTCGCCGGTGGTGACCGTGGCACCGGGGGCGAGGGGTACGGGTTCGAGGGGGCCTTCGTCGCCGAAGCCGACGTCGCAGAGCCAGGGGCGGCCGTCCGCCTCGACGACGAGGGTCGCGTGGGAGCGGCGGCGCACGCGGGTGCTGCCGCGGCGGACGCGGGCGAGGTGGCGGACGACGGGGAAGCCGAGGTGTTCGAGGACGGCGGCGAAGAGCAGGTTCTGCTCGAAGCAGTAGCCGCCGCGCCGCGCGCGGACCAGTTTGCGCTGGAGCGCGTCCGTGTCGAGCGGCATGTCCCGGCCGAGGAGGACGTCGACGTTCTCGAAGCTGACGGAGGCGGTGTGGGCGCGCTGGAGGGCGCGCAGCGTCGCGGCGGTCGGCGGGAGAGGGCGGATGGTGGGACCGGTGGGATCGGTGGGGCGGGTGGGGCCGCCCATGCAGGCCGAGCCGGTCAGGCCGGTCCTGGCGAGGTAGGCGTCCAGGTCGAGGGCGGCGGTATCCCATGCGGCCGGGGCCGCGGCCACGGCCACGGCTGCGGCTGCGGCTGCGGCTGCGGCGGGCGGCCCGGCAGGCGCGCCCTCGGGGCCCGGCCTTCCGGCGGCGGGGCCGGCCGACCCCGCGGAGCCCTGGACGACGGCGGTGTTCGGCATGGGCCGCATGCTCCTTACTCCCGTGCGACGGGGTCTGGTGCGGTGCGATGCAGTGGAGTGCGGCGCAGCGCATGGCAGGGCCGGTGGGTGTCCGGGCCGTGGGGCCGTTCCGGGGGTCTCCCCACGGCCCGGGTGCCTGCCATCGTGGGCCGTCCGCGCGGCCGGGCCAACGCGCGGCGGCGGAGTGCGTCAGCCCGCCCGCCAGTGCGTCAAGTCGGCTCCGTACGGGGCCGGGTGACCTGACAGACGGGGCCCGGGGCGGGGGCGTGCCACCCCGGGCCGATCTACCCTCGGACCGTCCGGCAGGGCCGGAGGGCCGCCGTTCGCCGCGGCCCGCGCCGGCGCCGCGCCGGGGCCTCCGACGGAGAAGCGGGGACCGACATGACCAAGGTGGTACTGATCTCGGGCAGTCTGCGCGCCGCATCGGTGAACTCGGCGGCGCTCAGGGCCGCACGCCGCATCATCGGCCGGACCCGTCCGGCCGCCTCGGTGGTCTCGCTGCCGATCGGCCGGCTGCCGTTCTACAACGGGGACATGGAGGGCACGGGGGCGACCCCGGCCGTGGCCGCCGCCCGCGCGCTGGTCGCGGGCGCCGACGCCCTGATGATCAGCACGCCCTGCTACAACGGCGCGGTGCCCGGGGTGCTGAAGAACGCCCTCGACTGGCTCTCCCGCCCGGACGGCGCGAGCCCGCTCACCGGAAGGGTGGCCGCCGTCCTGAGCGCCTCGCCCGGCGGCCGGGGCGGCATCGACGCCCAGCCGGCGCTGTTCGACCTGCTGGACAGCTGCGAGGCGATCACGGTCGAGCACCCGCCCGTGGCCATCCGTTGGGCGCACCAACGGCTTGACGCAGCAGGCGAGATGACCGAAGGAGAGGCGGTGCGGGCGCTGCGCGAGCTGGTCGACGCCACGTTCGAGGCGGTGGCCATCATGGAGGAGCAGCGCAGGTCGGTGCGGGAGCAGGAGCGGGAGCTGCACGCGCGCGTACGCGAAGAGAGCGCCCCCGTAGGCGAGGCAAGCAGGCAGCCCGTACGCGAAGAGGCCGGGCGGCCGGTAGCCGACGGAGCCGGGCCGGTACGGGCGCCGCGCGGTCCCGTGCGGGCTGCGCACGGGACCGTGCCGCCGGCGGCGCCTCAGCGGGCCGCGGACGCTCCGTCGAGGGCCAGCGTGACCTCGTCCAGGAGCTGATGCCAGGCGTCGTTGAGCTCCTTGAGCGCCTCGGACTCCAGGCGCAGGGCCAGTTCGCCGTGGTCGATGCCGAACCACTCCAGGTGCCCGAGCAACCGCCCGGCGGCGGCGTACGCACCGGCATCGGGCGCGGCGCCGACCGGTACCGCACCCGCCGCACCCACCGCACCCACCGAGCCCACCGCACCCACCGAGCCCAGCGCACCCACCACGTCCGGCTCCTCCAGCAGTTCCTCCGGGAGGGCCGTCACCGTGCCGCGCGTCAGCAGCGGGGCGGCGTAGCGCGCGGGCAGGAGACCGGGCCCGGAGGCGGCCGTCGCGGTCCACAACAGCCGCTGGGGCCGGGCTCCGTGGGCGGCCAGGGCGTGCCGGCGGGGCTCGTCCAGCATGCGCTCGTACTGCTGGTGGAGCTGCCGGGCGACCGCGACGGCGGTGGCGCCGCGCATGGCCCTGGCCTCCAGGGTGCCCTCGCGGTCGAGGAGGGCGTCGACGGCCGCGTCGACGCGGCTGACGGGGAAGGAGGCGACCGACGCGAGCGCGGGAAGGTGACGCCCTGCGGCGCGCGCCCGCTCCAGCCCCTCCAGGTAGGCCTCGCCGGCCTGCCGGTGGCGCGCGGCGGACAGGACGAGGGTGGCGTTGACGTTGATGCCCTCGGCGAGGCACGCGCTGAGGGCCGTGAGGCCGGCGGGGGTGGCGGGGATGCCGAGCATGGCGTTGCGGCGGTCGACGGCCCGCCACAGTGCGCGGGCCTCGGCGAGGGTGGCCGCGGCGTCGTGGGCGAGGCGGGGGTCGAGGCTCACGGAGACGAGCCCGTCGACGCCCGCGGTCGCCTCGTGGACGGGCCGCAGGATGTCGCAGGCCCACCGGATGTCGTGGACGGCCAGGGCCTTCAGGGCCCGTTCGGCGGGGATCCCGCGCTCGGCGAGGTCGCCGAGCTGGCCCGTGTAGTACGGGCCGCGGGTCAGGGAGCGGGCGAGGAAGGCCGGGTCGGAGACGACCCCGGCGATGCGCCCCTGCCGGGCCAGCGCGGCCAGCCGGCCGCTCGCGAGCCGCTGCCGCGCGAGCCCGTCGAGCCACACGGACACCCCGGTCGCCCAGGGCCCGTTCGGGCCGCCGTCGGTTGCGGCCGGGCCGTTCGCAGAACCTCCGGCCGGGGCCGGGCCCCGTGCGGGGCCCGGCCGGCCCGCCGCCGCTCCCTCGTGGCCCCGGCCGTGGCCGCGGCCGTCGGCGGGCGTCACGGCCTGCCTCTTCCCGTGGTGCCCGTGGCGCCCGTGGCGCCCGTGGTGCGGGACAGGGCCGCCCGGGCCGCGGCCGCCACCCGTTCCGGGGTGAGGCCGTGGCGGCCGTACAGACCTTCGCCGTACGGGCCCCGGCCGGGTGTGCCGGTGTCGAAGTGGTCCAGGCACACGTGCTCGCCGGTTCCGCCGAGGAGCTGGTACCGGCCCACTTCCGCGGCCGCCCCCACCGAGACTGTGGCGGGCGCGCCGGGCGGCAGGACGGCGTCGCGGTAGGCGCTGCCCTGCCGGTGGAACCACGTGGCGCAGGGCATCGACACCACGCGCGTGGCGATGCCCTCGCGCTGCAGGATGCGGCGGGCGTCCAGGGCGGTCGGCACCTCGCCGCCCGCGGCGACGAGGACGACGTCGGGCGCCGCGGCGGCCAGGTCGGCGTCGTGGGCCTCGGCGAGGATGTAGCCGCCGCGGGCGGCCCCGTCGCGCGCGGCGACGGGGACTTCGGTGATCTGGGCGGGGTTCATGCGACGGGCACCTCCGGAGCGAGAGCGGCGAGCAGTCCGCCCACGATGCGGGGTCCTCCTTGAGTGAGGACGGATTCCGCGTGGAACTGCATGGAGGCGAAGTGGGGCCCGCGCAGCGCGTGCACCTCTCCGGTGAGCGGATCGCGGCTGACGCCGACCGTGCCGACGCCCTCCACGTCCACGCTGTCGTGGTCGCTGCGGGCGGCGAAGGTGTTGTAGAAGCCGACGCGCTCGCGGCTGCCGAAGAGGTCGATCTCGCGCTGGACTCCCTGGTTGGGGACGTCCCGGCGGACGAGTTCGAAGCCGAGGGCGAGGGAGAGCACCTGGTGGCTGAGGCAGACGGCGAGGAAGGGGCGCCGCTCGTCCAGGAGGGCGCGGACGGCGCCCCGCAGGTGGGCGATCTTGGGGTGGCGGCCGTCGCGCGGGTCGCCGGGGCCGGGCCCCATCACGACGAGGTCGTGCCCGCCGAAGGCGTACGGCTCGTCGAAGCGCCTGACCGTCACCGTCAGCCCCATGGCGCGCAGCTGATGGCCGATCATGGAGGTGAAGGTGTCCTCGGCGTCGACGACCAGGACGCGCCGCCCGGCCAGGCCGGGTGCGGTGAGCGCCCGGTCGGCCTCCTGGGCGAGCCAGAAGCCGGCGATGCTGTCGTTGCGCTGCTCCAGGGCGGCGCGGACGCTCGGGTGGCCGCCGAACCGGGCGGCGCCGCCGGACTCCAGGGCGGAGATCAGCCCCGCGGCCTTGGCGCGGGTCTCGGCGACCTCGGAGGCGGGGTCGGAGTGGCGCACGAGGGTGGCGCCCACTCCGATCCGCACGCTCCCGGTGCGGTCGATGTCCGCGGTGCGGATGAGGATCGACGAGTCCAGCGTGCGCTCGCCGTGCGCGTCGCGCCCGATGAGGGCGAGGACTCCGCTGTAGTAGCCGCGGCCTCGGGGCTCGTAGCGGTCGATGACCCGGCAGGCGCTCTCCAGCGGGCTGCCGGTGACGGTGGGCGCGAACATCGTCTCGCGCAGGATCTCGCGCGGGTCGCGGTCGGTGGTGCCCTCGATGAAGTACTCGGTGTGGGCGAGGCGCGCCATCTCCTTGAGGTACGGGCCCACGACGCGCCCGCCGCCCGCGCAGATGCGGGCCATCATCTTCAGTTCCTCGTCGACGACCATGTACAGCTCGTCGGCCTCCTTGCGGTCGGCGAGGAAGTCCATGACCTCGGGCAGGCTCGGCCCGGCGGCGGGGTAGCGGTAGGTGCCGCTGATGGGGTTCATCACGGCGGTGCCGCCGCGGACGCTGATGTGGCGCTCGGGCGTGGCGCCCACGAAGGTGCGCTCGCCGGTGTGCACGACGAAGGTCCAGTAGGCGCCGGACTCGCGCTCCAGGAGGCGGCGGAAGAAGGTCAGGGCGTGGGCGGGGGTGTAGCCGTCGATGCCGGCGAGGAAGGAGCGCTTGATGACGAAGTTCGCGCCCTCGCCCTCGCCGATCTCGTCGGCGACGACCCGGCGGACGGTGTCCGCGTACGCCTCGTCGTCCATGTCGAAGTGCCCGCCGGACAGGGTGATCGGCGTCTCGGGGATCCGGGCGAGGACCTCGGCGAGGGGCAGGACGGCCTGGTGGGTGACGGTCATGGCGAGCAGCGGCGCGCCGTCGTCCGCGCCGCGGAAGCCCCGTTCGGCGATCTGGCGGTACGGCACGATCGCCAGGACGTCGTGGGAGGCGCCGCGGGGCGCCGTCCCGGTGGGCGCGTCCTCCGGTGCGGTCCCGGCGGGCGTGTCCTCCAGCGGGACGGACGCCAGGGTCTGCGGCCGGGAGATCCCGCCCAGGAGGAGTTCGACGGCGCCCGGTCCGGTGGACTCGGGGCGGTGGAGGAGGGCGAAGGCGGGCGGCCGGGGGCCCAGCACCCGGGCGAACAGGTCGCCGGCCGCGTCAACGGTCTTGTCGCCGGTCACGCCGCCGGTCATGTCGTGGGTCGTGTTCTCGGTCGTGTTCACGATCGGCCCCGGTCCTTTCCGCATCGGCCCCGGTCCTTTCCGCTCGGCGCTCATATCGCCGCCCCCCGTACCGCGAGCGCGTCGGCAGGATCCCCCGCGCCCTGCAGCCGGCCCAGCAGGTCCGCGGTGGTGGTGACCATGGCGCAGCGCGCCGCCGCGTACTCCAGGGCCAGGCGGTGGTACGCGGCGGAGAAGTCGGCCACGGCGTCCGCGACCAGGAACGGGCGGATGTCGTTGGTGAACGCGTCGACGGCGCTCATCAGCACGCCGACGTGGGCGTACACCCCGCAGACGATCAGCTGGTCGCGGCCGTTGGCACGCATCCGCCCCAGCAGGTCGGAGCGGAAGAAGGCGCTGTAGCGCCACTTGGTGAAGATCCAGTCCCCGGGGGCCGGGGCGAGCGGCTCGACGACGCGCCGGTCGGCGGGGTCGACGCGCATCCCCGGGCCCCAGAAGTCCTTGAGCAGGCCGCGCTGTTCGTCGTTCATGCCGCCGGGCTGCGCCGTGTACGCGACGGGGATGCCGAGCGCGGCCGCGGCCCCGCGCAGCAGGGCCGCGTTGGCGACGAGCTCCTCGCGCGGGTGCTCCGGCAGGTGCCCGACGAAGTAGCGCTGCATGTCGTGGATCAGCAGCACGGCGCGGGCCGGGTCGGCGGTCCAGTCGGCGGTGTTCCCGGGCAGCTCGCCCGGGGCCGGCATCGGATAGGGCTCGATGGGGGGAATGCCTGCCATGGTGGATCAGCCCTCCCAGGCCGAGACGACGGAGATGGCCTGCTGCGGATTGAGCCGGGGGTCGCAGAAGCTCGTGTACTTGTCGCCCACGTGGTCGAGTTCGGACTCGTTGCGGACGCATTCGGTGACGTGCTCGGGCGTGGTCTCCAGGTGCAGGCCGCCCGCGACGCCCCCGGAGGTCCGCACGGCGCACTGGAAGTTGCGGACCTCGCGGATCACGGTGTCCAGCAGGCGCGTCTTGAGGCCGTCGGGTGCGGTGAGGGTGTTGCCGTGCATCGGGTCGGTGAGCCAGATGACGGGGTGCCCGGCGTCGCGGACCGCCGCCACGAGCGGGGGCAGCTTCTCGCCGACCTTGTCGGCGCCCATGCGGGCGATGAGGGTGAGCCGCCCGTGCTCCCGCCCGGGGTCGAGGAGCTCGCACAGGGCCAGGATCTCGTCCGTGCTGGTCGTGGGCCCGACCTTGCAGGCCACGGGGTTGGAGACGGCGGCCAGCAGGGCGACGTGCGCGCCGTCCGTGCGGCGGGTGCGCTCGCCGATCCAGGGCCAGTGCGTGGAGGTGAGCAGGGGCCGGCCGTCCTCGCCCGCGCGGACCATGGGCAGCTCGTAGTCGAGCAGGAGCGCCTCGTGGCTCGTCCACACCGGCGGGCAGACGCCCGAGCGGCGGGAGGGGTCCAGCCAGCCGAGGTGCGTCATGGCCTCGCCGGCGGCCAGGTAGCCGGAGAGCAGGCGCTGCGGGTCGGGGCGGCGGCGCTCCGGGTGGGGCTCCGGGTTGTTGACCATGTGGCCCCTGTAGACGGGCAGTTCCGTCCCCGCGACGCGCTCGGTGGCGCTGGAGCGGGGCTTGGCGAACTGCCCGGCCATGCGGCCGGCGCGGACCACCGGCTTGTGGGCGACCATCTTCAGGACCCCGGCCAGGACGTCCAGGAGGCCGGCCTTGCGGGCGACGTAGCCCGAGGTGCACTCGGCGGGGTCCTCCGCGCAGTCGCCCGCCTGGACGACCTGGGCGGCGCCGCGGGCGACCTCGGCGAGGTGGTGGCGCAGGGTCCGTACGTCGTCGGCGCGGACGAGGGCCGGGCGGCGCGCCAGCTCCTCGCGGACCCGCCGCACCTGGGGGGCGTCGCCCCAATCGGGCTGCTGGAGAGCGGGTTTGTCCTGGACGTCGAGCAGAGCGTCGGTCATGGGGTTCTCCAATAAACGCTTAAGTGACTGCTCTTGAGAACAAGCAAGCATGCAAGGCAAAGCAAGGGGCGTGCCCGGGTTCGTGAGCGGCGGCTCCCTGGGTCGCTGGGGCGAGGGGCGGGGGTGGTGCCGGTGGCGTGCGGGATTCGGTGGCCGCGTACAGGCTCGGTGGCCACGTGCGGGCTCGATGGCCGCGTGCGGGCCTCGTCCGGCGTGCGGGTCTCGTCCGGCCGCGGACGCGGTCGGTTCTCGATCGTCCGAGAACGCCCCTGTTCCGCCAATGCCGCCCCGCTCACTCCGTCAGATGGGGCCCGACTCCATCAGATGGCTGTCAAGACTCCGTTCGCGCCAAGTTGACGGAGTACAGACAGGCTGTTCCCGCGGCGCCCCGGACCGGACTTACTGTCGTGCTCTCTGCCCTGGGTGTTTCCGCGGCCGATCCGGAGAGGGGGCGACCCTGCCATGGGAGAGCGCACGGTGACGTCTGGTGGTGAGGTCCTGCGGGAGCTCCTCGCGGAAGGCGTCTCCCCCTGGCTCGACGGCCTGCGCCGCTCGCTCCTCGCCTCCGGCGCCCTCGCCCGGCTCGTCGCCGCGGGCGAGGTGCGGGGGGCCACGTCCGACCCCGGGGCGCTCGCCGCCGAGGTCGCCGACGGCACCGCCTACCGGCAGCAACTGGCCCACCTGGCCTGCCGGTCCGTCCCGCCCACGACCGCGGTGCAGGCGCTGTGCGCCTACGACCTGCGCGCCGCGTGCGACGAGCTGCGGCCGGTTTTCGCCGCCACGCGGGGGCTCGACGGGCACGTGTCGATGGGCCCGGACCCGTGGCTGGCGGGCGGCTCCCGCGTGACGGCCGATGCCTTGGCCGACGCCGCGGCCGCCCTGCACGGGGCCGCCTGCCGGCCCAACGCGCTGGTGAAGATCCCCGCCACGGACGAGGGGCTCGCCGCCACCGGAGCGTGCCTGGCCCGCGGCATCGGCGTGCACGTCACCGGCATCTTCTCCGTGCGCCGCTACGAGCAGGTCGTGGACGTGTGGTTCGCCGGCCTGGAGCGGGCCCGGGCCGCCGGCCTCGACCTGTCCGCGATCCCCTCGCTCGCCTCGCTGCCCGTGGCCCGGATCGACGCCGAGGCCGACGCGCGGCTGCGGGCGGCGGGGCGTGCGGGCGGCACGGCGGCCCCGGGGGCGCGGGACACCGCCTCCCTCGCCGTCGCCCGGCTCGTGTACCGGCGCTACGAGGAAGGGCTGGGCAGCGCGCGCTGGCGGGTCCTGGCCGCGGCGGGTGCCCGCCCGCAGCGGCTGATGTGGTCCGTCGGCTCCCCCGTGGAGACGGAGCCGCGCGGCGTGCCGTACGTGGAGTCGCTCGTGGCCTGGGGCACCGTCAGCGCGATGTCCGGGACGACGCTGGCCGCGGCAGGGCGGCGCGGGCGCCTGCGGGGGGACACGCTGACGGGACAGGACGGGGCGGCGCGGGCCGCTGTGGTGCGGTTCGAGGCGGCGGGGGTGTCGTTCGACGAGGTGGCCGGGGCGCTGGAGTCGGAGAGCGCGGTGCGGGCGGGGCAGGCGTGGGGTGCGTTGCGGGGGGCCGTGGCGGACCGGTTGCGCGAGGGGTCGGGCGGGTGAGCGGGCCCCGCCCTTCCCTGCCGCTCGCGGCCGGCGGGCCGGGCCCCGCCCGCTTCGTCTCGTCAGATCGTCACCCTGTCCTTCGCCCCGTGGCGGTCCGGGAAGTCCGTGCCCGTGAGGGCGGTGAGCGGGGCCGCCTTGACCGCTGTCTCCTCGTACTCCTCCTCCGGATCGGACAGGGCGATGATCGCGCCGCCCACCCCGTACCGCACCCGGTCCGCCGTGACCACGGCCGTGCGGATCACGACGCTCAGGTCGGCCGCGCCGCTGAGCGAGAAGTAGCCGATGGCGCCCGCGTACACGCCGCGCGGGCCCTGTTCCAGGCGTTCGATGATCTGCATGGTGCGGACCTTGGGCGCGCCGGTCATCGAACCCGGCGGGAAGGCCGCGCGGACGCAGTCCACGGGCGAGCGGTCCGGGCGCAGCGTGGCCCGTACCGTGCTCACGAGCTGGTGGGCCTTGGCGTAGCTCTCGACGCGGAAGACGTCCTCCGCCTCGACGGAGCCGACTTCGGCGCAGCGGCCGAGGTCGTTGCGGACCAGGTCCACGATCATCAGGTTCTCGGCCCGGTCCTTCTCGCTGGCCGCCAGGTCCGCGGCGAGCAGGGCGTCCTCCTGCGGGGTCGCGCCCCGCGGGCGGGTGCCCTTGATGGGGCTGGACTCGGCCCGGCCGTCCCGGTCGATGCGCAGGAACCGTTCGGGCGAGGTGCTGAGGACCGAGAGGCCGCCGAAGGACAGGAGGGCGCCGAAGGGCGCGGGGCTGGTGCGGCGCAGGAAGCGGTAGCCCTCCCAGGGGTCCAGGGTGCCGGCGGCCTCGGCCATGTTGGTCAGGCAGACCTCGTAGGTCTCCCCGGCCGCGATCTGCTCCTTGCACTCGTCGATGCGCTCCAGGTAGGCCTCGCGGCCGTGGCGCAGCCGGAGTCCGCCGAGCGCGCCGGGGCGGCCGGCGGGAAAGGGCCGCAGTCCGGCGAGGGCCGTGAGCTTGCGGGCGGTGGCGTCGAACCACGAGCGGGCCGCGGTCTCGTCGCCGTCCTCGGCGAGTGCGAGGAGGTGGGTGGTGCCGGTCCTGTGGTCCAGGACGAGGGCCCTGTCCGCGAAGACCATGGTGGCGTCCGGCTCGGCAGGCCTGGGGCCCGGTTCGCCGCCGCACTCCGCCTTCAGGCCGTAGCCGAGGTAGCCCACCCAGCCGAGCGCGAAGTCGCAGGGGAGGGCCGGGGTTTCGGCGCGGGTCGCTTCCAGGTCCCGGTTCAGCCAGTCCAGGAAGCCTCCCGTCACCACCTCCGTGCCGTGCCGGCCGCGGACGGTGACCGTGCTGCTGTGGACGTCCGCGGAGGCGATGCGGGCGAGCGGCCCGGAGGCGTCGCCCATGACGGAGAACCGTCCGGTGGGGCCGTCGCGCCTGCTGCTGTCGAGCCAGTAGGCGTGCGGGCCCCGGCGGAAGAGGCGGTCGAAGACGACCTCGTCCTCCCAGCGGGTCGGCAGGGCGGCGGTGAGGACCCGCAGGCGGCGCCCGGGCCGCGGCTTCTCCGGCGGGCGGAGGGCCGCGGGACGGGGCCCTGGGCTCCGCCGCACCCCGTGGTGCTGCTCCGTCATCCGGCGGAAGTTGTCCAGAATGCGGTGCCCGTACGCGCTGCCGATCGACTCGGGGTGGAACTGGACCCCCCACAGCGGGAGCTCACGGTGGCGCAGTCCCATGATCGTGCCGTCGGCGGTGCGCGCCGTCACCTCCAGGGACGCGGGCGGTCCGCCGACGGCCAGCGAGTGGTAGCGCACGGCCGCGAAAGGGGACGGCAGTCCCTCGAAGAGGCCGGTGCCGTCGTGGTGGACGGGCGAGACCCGGCCGTGGCGGGGCTCGGGCGCCCGGCCGACTTCGCCTCCGTACACCAGGGCGATGCCCTGGTGGCCGAGGCAGACGCCGAGCGTGGGCAGCGTTCCGTGGCGCAGGATATCGGCGCAGATTCCGAAGTCGGCCTCGCGTTCCGGGGTGCCGGGTCCGGGCGAGAGGACGACATTGTCGAATTCGGTCAGCCGACCGGTTTTCCAGAACGGGTCGTCATTGGTGACGACTTCCGGTTCCCTGCCGTTGACTTCGGCCAGATAGTGGAACAGGTTGTAGGTGAAGGAGTCGTAGTTGTCGACTAATAACGTACGCACGTATCCCCCGTCTCGGCGCTATCGGACGACTTCCGGGCGGCGGGCGGAATCCGCCGCCGGGGTCACCTCCAGCAGCATGTGCTCGACTTCGTGCTCGCCTTCCCGTACGGCGGTGCGGCGCACCACGTCCAGCCGGCGGCCGCAGCGGTCCGCGATGCGGCGCAGGGCGGGCACGTCCCCCCGGCTGCTGAAGTGCAGCAGGACCCTGCCGCCCGGGGCCAGCAGGCCGGGCGCCCCTTCCAGGAAGCGGCCGTGCGCCGCATAACCGGGGTCGACGTAGGCCCGCTCGTGCATGGTCCGGGGCCGGTACTCCGCCGGCGCCAGCACGTAATTGGAGGACCAGAAGACCGTGTCGAACCTTTCTCCCGGATCCAGCCGGTCGAAGAGGTCGCTGCGGAGGGCGCGGACCCTGCCGGACACTCCGTGCCGGGCCGCGTTCATCGAGGTGTTCAGTACCGCCGCGGGATTGATGTCGGCGGCGACCACACGGCCGCAGCCCGCCAGGGCGGCGGCGACGGCGACGACGCCGGTGCCGCTGCCGATCTCCAGCAGCGATCCCCGCGGGGCACCCGGTGCCCCGGGGAACCGCGGGGTGTCCGTCTGCGCGGAATCCCCGGCGAGGCCGAGGAAGTCGAGTGCGATTCCCGTCGCCGGCGAGTAAATCGGAGCAAATACTTCCGGTAAGAGATCCCACTCGAGGCCGCACATCGTGAAAGCGGCCGGCCGGTCCTCCCGCACGCGCGCTTGACGGCTGCGTTCGAGAGAGAGTCTGTAGTCGCGTACCCCCGTCATACCGAGCCCCCTGAATCGGCGACAACTCCCGGCGGTGTGCCGGGTGTTCATCAACCTTCACCTATAAGGGCACTTAACAGGAAGGTGATCCAGTAACACACCGTCGGGATTCGGCGGTGGTCCGGACACCACCGGACACACCCCGCCGCGCCTGCGGCGGCCGCCGCCACCCTCTTGATCGGCCGCGGTTGACGCGCCACTGCTCGTGTGCATAGCTTCCCCGCATACCGTGCCGCGGCTCTATCCGTGCGGCAGAGCGCACCGGACCCGGGGGGCATCGTGTCGCAAGGCATGTCCGAGGACGGCATATTCGCCGTGCTGGAGCTATTGGCCGCCGGAGCGCCGGCCCAGGAATACGAAGCCCTCGTCGAACGGGTCCGCCGCGCCGGCGCGCAGCCGCAACTCCTCGACCGGCTCGGCGACGCGGTCCAACTCGGCCTGTCCATAAGGACGTGGACGGAGCGTCAGCAGCAGCGCGAGGCCGGCATGTCCGCGCTGATCGACACCGCGCGCGACCTCGCGACCCCGCACGACCTCGACACCCTCCTGAAGGTCATCCTCCGGCGGGCCCGGCGGCTCCTGGCCGTCGACATGTCGTACATCGGGATGTACGCCGAGGGCGAGCGGTACGTGAGCATACGGGCCGCCGACGGCCACACCACCGCGCTCAACGTGGGCCTGCGGCTGCCCGGCGGCAGCGGGCTGGGCTCCGCGGTCATGGACAACCCCTCGCCGTTCTGGACCCCGGACTACCTCGCCGACGAGCGCATCCAGCACAGCGGCGAGATCGACTACGTCGTCAAGGCCGAGGGGCTGCAGGCCGTCCTCGCCGTCCCGCTGAGCCGCGGCGCGCACCCCTTCGGCACCCTCTACGTGGCCGAGCGCAAGGTCCGGCACTTCACCACCGACGAGATAGCGCTCCTCAGCTCCCTCAGCGACCTGGCCGGCGTGGCCATCGAGAAGGCCGAGCTGCTGGACCGGACCACCGCCCTGGTGGCCGAGCTGGAGCAGCACTCGACCCGCGTCGAGGCGGGGCTGCGCAGCGCCCAGGAGCTGAGCGACGCCCAGCACCGGCTGATCCAGCTGGTGCTCGGCGACTGCAACCTGGACACCCTCGCCCGCGCCTCCGCCACGGAGCTGGGCGCGGCGGTCCAGGTGTGCGCCGCCAACGGCACCGTCCTCACCTCGGCGGGGCTGGTCAGGGAGGCCGCGAAGGACGAGGAGGACGCCGGAGGGGCGGGGGTCGCCGGGGGCGCGGAGGACGGCGGGGAGGCGGCCCCGGCCGAGACGCTGCTGGTGCCCGCCGCCATGGACGCCCACGCCGCCCGCGAGCCCGTGGCCCTGGCCGACGGCCTGTGGGCCGTGCCCATCTCCGCGGGCACCGGCAGCAACCTCGGCACCCTGCTGCTGCGCCCCGACCGCCCCGACGCGGTGCAGGACGAGCGGCTGCTGCGGCTGGTGGCCCAGGTCATGGCCGTGCAGCTGCTGGTGGAGAGCAGCCGGACGGCGATCGCCGAAGGGCAGGTGCGCGACGACTTCCTCGCCGACCTGCTGGCGAGCCCGCAGCGGCCCCCGCACCAGCTCGAACAGCACGCGCGGCGGCTCGGCATCAACCTGAGCAAGCCGCACGTCGTGGTCGTGGCGCGCCCCGAGGGCGACGCCCGCGGCAAGATGGCCATCTGGGCGTCCTCCTACGCGCACCGGCTCAGCGGGCTGAAGAGCATGCACAACGGCTGCGCGGTGCTGCTGCTGCCGGGCACGGACCCGGGCGGCGCGGGCCGCGCCGTCTCCGCGGAGCTGTCGCCGCTCCTCGGCCACCCGGTGACCGTGAGCTCGGCGGGCCCGGTCGCGGGCCCGGCCTCCGTCCACCACGGCTTCCAGGAGGCGCTGCGCTGCCTGGACGCGATGACCTCGCTGGGGGTCATCGGCCGTTCGGCGTCGGTGCGCGAGCTGGGCTTCCTCGGGGTGCTGCTCTCCGACAACCACGACGTGGAGGGGTTCGTCGACTCGGCCATCGGGCCGGTGATCGACTACGACCAGCAGCGGTTCACCGACCTGACGCGCACGCTGGAGACGTACTTCGAGGCGGGCGGCAGCCCGACGAACGCGGCCAAGAAGCTTCATGTGCACCCCAATACCGTGGCCCGTCGCCTGGAGCGGATCAGCGAGCTGCTGGGGCCGCAGTGGCAGCAGCCCGAGCGCGCCCTGGAGGTGCAGCTGGCCCTGCGGGTCTTCCGGGTGCGGCACAGCCTGCGGATGCGGGACCGGGCCGGGCCCGGCGCGGGCGAGGACACCCCGGGGTCTCAGGAGACGTAGCCGAGCGGGAGGCGCTCCTCCGGCCCGCCGGTGAGCGCGGCGACGGCGTGGGCCGCGGAGGCGAGCGTCACGTGCCGGTGCCAGCCGCTGAAGGAGCGGCCCGCGAAGTCCCGGATGCCGACGTCGTCGGCGATCTCCCGGAAGTCCCGGTCGACCCGGTCCAGGAGCTTGCCCAGCCGCACGAGGGCGGCGGGCGGGACGTTGACGAGGTCGGTCAGCCACAGCTCGGCCGGCCAGCGGTGGCCGTTCTCGCCCACGCCCAGCAGGAGTAACTCCCTGCGCCGCACCGGCCCGGGCGCGGCCGCCGTGCGCAGCGCGGGCAGCCCCACGCGCACCGCCGCGGTCAGCGAGGTCCGCACGACCCGCGAGGGACCGTGGTCGCGCCACATCACCGGGCGGCGCATGTCGCGGGCCGCGCCGAGGATCTGGTGGGCCGGCAGCGCCTCGGACCCGCGGCCGGGCACGGCCGGGTCGGACACCGTCAGCCGCAGCGAGTTGCTGATGCGCACCAGGGCCGGCACCCCGCAGGCGCGCAGCCGCAGCAGGGCCGCGGGGGCGTCCATGTCGCGGGCGTCCAGCACCAGCGGGCGCAGCGGCAGCCCCCAGTCGCGCATCATCCCGGCGTACGCCTCCACCGTGCACTCCCCCAGGGTCTCGGGGCGGACGGAGTCGGGGATGCAGGCCTGGCTGCGGCGCAGCCCGTCCCGCAGCCAGGCGTCGGAGAGGTGCAGCCGCCAGTTGACGGGGGTGCTGCGCTCGGCGGAGGCGGCCCAGACGCCCACGGCCTGCTGCGCGTTGAGCACCTGGCCGACGGCCGGGCAGAAGCGCCGGTCGACGCCCACGGAGTTGTCCCCGGCCTTGGGGATGACCATCGGCCGGACGACCCACGCGTGCGGCGGCGCCACCCGGGTCAGGTAGTGGGCGAGGGCGCGGCGCACCGGGGTCCAGTCCCAGGTGGAGCTGGAGATGAAGTGGTGCAGGCTCTGCTCGGCGGCCTGGCCGCCGATGAGCGCCGCGATGTTGCGGATGGACTTGCGCCCCTGGGTCCCCAGCAGGCCGCGCACGTAGGCCTCGCCGCGCCGGCGCTGGTCGCTGCGCGGCAGGGAGGCGAAGAGCGCGGAGCACAGCTCGGCCAGGACGGCGTCCCGGGTCTCGGGGCAGGCCGGTGCGGGCGCCTCGTGCCGGGCGGTCCGCGGATAGAGAGCAACACCACTCATCGGAATCCCCCATCTCGGCTGCTGGTGGCACTGTCAACGGTGCGCTCGCGCACCCCCCGGCGCCCAGGTGTGAAGGGCACCCCCGTGGCCCCTCATTTGGTGGTCCCACCACCACCCGGGGCTCTCCCGGGGCCTCGGCGGGGGCCTTCAGGGCCCCGGAGGTGTGCCCGGACCACCACCCCGGCGGCGGGTCGGGGGGCCAGTCGGCGGACGGGGTCGAAGCCGCGCGGGACGTTGCGGATACGGTGGTCCCATGCACCGGCGCGGGCGTCCCCCGGGGACGTCCGCGCCGATACCGCGGGCAGCATGCGGCCGCGCGGGCGCAGCACACCGGAAAGGAACACGTGAGCAGGTTGTTGGTGCAGGTCAGCGCGGTAGTCCGGAGCGTGGGGTAGCGTCGTGCACATTGTGATCATGGGCTGCGGGCGGGTCGGCTCGGCCCTGGCCCAGACCCTTGAGCAGCAGGGTCACACGGTGGCCGTGATCGACCAGGACCCGACGGCCTTCCGCCGCCTGGGCTCCGGGTTCGGCGGCCGCCGCGTGACCGGCGTCGGCTTCGACCAGGACACCCTGCGCGAGGCGGGCATCGAGGAGGCGGGCGCGTTCGCGGCCGTCAGCAGCGGTGACAACTCCAACATCATCGCGGCCCGCGTGGCCCGCGAGATGTTCGGCGTCGAGAACGTGGCCGCGCGGATCTACGACCCCCGGCGCGCCGAGGTCTACCAGCGGCTCGGCATCCCGACCGTCGCCACCGTGCGGTGGACGGCCGACCAGATGCTGCGGCGGCTGCTGCCGTCCGGCGCGGAGCCGCTGTGGCGCGACCCGAGCGGCGGCGTCCAGCTGGCCGAGATTCCCGCCTCGGACGCCTGGGTGGGCCACAAGATCAGCAAGCTCCAGGAGGAGACCGGCGTGCGGGTGGCGTTCCTCACCCGGTTGGGCGAGGCGATGCTGCCGGCCTCCTCGACGGTGTTGCAGGAAGGCGATCTGGTGCATGTGATGATGCGCACCGACGAGGTCGAGAAGGTCGAAGCGGCGTTCGCGCACGGCCCCGAGGAGGCGCACGCATGAGGGTCGCCATCGCCGGCGCCGGTGCCGTCGGCCGCTCCATCGCGGGCGAGCTGCTGGAGAACGGGCACGAGGTGCTGCTCGTCGACAAGGCCCCGACCGCCATCTCGGTCGAGCGGGTGCCGCTCGCGGAGTGGCTGCTGGCCGACGCGTGCGAGATCACCTCGCTCGACGAGGCCGCGCTGCAGCGCTGCAACGTGGTCATCGCCGCCACGGGCGACGACAAGGTCAACCTGGTCGTCTCCCTGCTGGCCAAGACCGAGTACGGGGTGCCCCGGGTCGTGGCCCGGGTGAACAACCCCAAGAACGAGTGGCTGTTCAACGAGTCCTGGGGCGTCGACGTGGCCGTGTCCACGCCGCGCCTGATGTCGGCGCTCGTCGAGGAGGCCGTGAGCGTCGGCGACCTGGTGCGCCTGATGCGCTTCAGCCAGGGCGACGCCAACCTCGTGGAGCTCACGCTGCCGCCGGAGTCGGCGCTGGCCGGCACCCGCGTCGGGGACGTGGCCTGGCCGGACGACACCTCGCTCGTCACGATCATCCGCGGCAACCGGGTGCTCACCCCCAGCCGGGAGGACTCCCTGGAGGCCGGTGACGAGCTGCTGTTCGTCGCGGCCCCGGCGCGCGAGGAGCAGCTGGAGGACCTGCTGTCGGCGACGACGGACGCCGACCAGCGCTAGCGCACACGGACGAACGCCGGGCGGGCTCGATGATCGAGCCCGCCCGGCGTTCGTTTCGTAGGCGAGGGGGAGATCAGCTCAGGGCCTTGCTGCTCTCCGCCTTCTCCGCGCGCTCCGCCGCCTCCATCTCCGCGATCACGTCGATCGGCGGCGGCGCCTTGGCCAGGAAGATCCAGGTCAGGTAGACCGAGAGCAGCATCGGCGGGATGCCGAGGGCCACCTTCACCCAGCCGAGCTGGGTGGCGTCGCCCCACCAGTACAGCGGGAAGAGGATCGCCGACTTGGCCAGCAGGATCAGGCCCCAGGCCCAGCTCGCCTTGGTGTAGGCGACCTTGCGGCCGGGGTTGCGGGTGCGCCAGGAGAGGTTCTCCTTGAACACCGGGCCGAGGATCAGGCCGAGCAGCGGATAGCCCGCCAGGGCCGTGACGATGTACGCCACGGCCAGGCCCAGGGTGTAGAGCATGCCGGGCAGGTGGAAGTTCTTGGCGTCGCCGGTCATCATCGCGAAGACCGCGCCGATGGCGACCCCGAAGACACCGCTGAAGGCGTGCTTGACGGTGTCCTTGCGCAGCAGCCGGGCGATGCCCATCAGCAGCGAGAGGCCCAGCGCGGCGATGGCCGCGGTGTGGATGTCCCGCTTGACCGTGAAGATCGCTACGAAGACCAGGCCGGGCACGGTCGTCTCGACCATGCCCCGCACCCCGCCGAAGGCCTCGAAGAGGGCGGCTTTGGTCGCCGCCGACGCGTCGGGGCCGTCACCGCCCGTCCCCTGCTGGTCCGTCATCGGCTTGTCGAGAGACGTCACCCGCTACTCCTGTCCGAGCGGTCGGAGTTCGTACTTGGGATTGAACAGCACCCGGCGGCCACGGCTCATCGAGATCCGGCCGGAGGCGATCAGCTTACGGCCGGGCTCTATGCCGACGATGGAACGGCGGCCGAGCCACACGACGTCGAGCGCGGCCGAGCCGTCGAACAGCTCGGCCTCCAGCGCGGGCACCCCGGCACGGGGGCGGAGCGTTACGGTCCGCAGTGTGCCGGTGACCTTGACTATCTGCCGGTCGTCGCAGTCGCATATCCGCGTGCAGCCCGTGGCCTCCGCGTCCTGCTGCAGTTCTGCGTGGTGCAGCTCCTCCTGCGAGGTGGACAGCCGGTCGAGCATCCGGCGGAAACGGCCGGTCGGCTTCTCGGAACGGGGTACGGCACTCATGAACCCAGCGTACCGGCAGCCCTCCGGGCGGGTTCCTGCCCCGTGAGCGGGCTGCCGTTTCCTCCTCGGGTCCGGGGCGGAGCCCCGGGTCACAGCTCGAAGCGGTACCCCATCCCCGGTTCCGTGATGCTGCACCCCCCGGGGGGGGCACCCCCCGGACCCCCGGCCGACAAACGGCCACCACCGTCACAGCTCGAAGCGGTACCCCATCCCCGGTTCCGTGATGAAGTGCTTCGGATGCGAAGGGTCACGTTCCAGCTTGCGCCGCAGCTGGGCCATGTACACCCGCAGGTAGTTCGTCTCCGTGCCGTAGGACGGGCCCCAGACCTCCTGGAGCAGCTGCTTCTGGCTGACGAGACGGCCCGTATTGCGGACGAGCACCTCCAGCAGGTGCCACTCGGTCGGCGTCAGCCGCACGTCGCGGCCCTCGCGGTTGACCTTCTTCGCCGCGAGGTCGACGGTGAAGACCTCGGTCTCGACGATCGCGTCGTCCCCCGCGGCCGCCGCCCCCGTCGGCTCGGCGCGCCGCACGGCGGCCCGCAGCCGCGCCAGCAGCTCGTCCATGCCGAAGGGCTTGGTGACGTAGTCGTCCGCGCCGGCGTCCAGCGCCTCGACCTTCTCGTCGGAGGTCTGGCGGGCGGACAGCACCAGGATCGGCACCCGGGTCCAGCCCCGCAGTCCCTTGATCACCTCGACGCCGTCCATGTCGGGCAGGCCGAGGTCGAGGATGACCACGTCGGGGTGGCGGGCGGCGGCGAGCTGGAGGGCCGTCGCGCCGTCGGGCGCGGCGTCGACCTCGTACTTCCGCGCCTTGAGGTTGATCACGAGGGCGCGGACGATCTGCGGCTCGTCATCCACCACGAGCACCCGGTTCATCGGTAACCACCTCTGCTGTTCGTGCGGGCCCGCCGGCGGGGCCCGGGATCGGGGACTGCTGGACTGTCGGTGTGCGGGGGACGGCTCACGAGGTGGCCTGCGCCGGGAGGTCCGGGCGGACCGGGGCGACGCCGTCGGCGGCCCGCAGCGTGAGCACCATGGTCATGCCCCCGCCGGGGGTGTCCTCGGCGGCGAGGGTGCCGCCCATGGCCTCGGCGAAGCCCCGGGCGACGGCCAGGCCGAGACCCACGCCGGCGCCGCGCGGCGCGTCCCCGTAGCGCTGGAAGGGCTCGAAGATGCGGTCCTTGGCGCTGTCGGGGACGCCGGGGCCGCGGTCGGCCACCCGCACCTCCACGCGGTCGCCCAGGGCGCTGGCGGCCACCAGGACGGGCGTCCCGTCGGGGCTGTGCTTGACGGCGTTCTCGACGACGTTGGCGACGCTGCGCTCCAGCAGGCCGGGGTCGACGGCGACCATCGGCAGCGTCTCGGGGATGTCGAGGGTGACGCTGCCCTCGGGGACGCCGCCCAGGGCCATCGGCACCACCTCGTCCAGGTCGATCTCGCGGATCAGCGGGGTGACGGTGCCGGTCTGCAGCCGCGACATGTCGAGGAGGTTGCCGACGAGGTGGTCGAGGCGGTCGGCGCCGTGCTCGATGCCGGCCAGCAGCTCGGCCTCGTCCTCCTCGGACCAGGCGACGTCGTCCGAGCGCAGGGAGGTCACCGCGGCCTTGATCGCGGCGAGCGGGGTGCGCAGGTCGTGGCTGACGGCGGCGAGCAGGGCGACGCGGATGCGGTTGCCCTCGTCCAGGCGGCGGGCCCGCTCGGCCTCGCCGACCAGCCGCTGCCGGTCCAGGACGACCGCGGCCTGCGCGGCGAAGGCGGCGAGCACCCGGCGGTCCTCGGCGGGCAGGACGCGCCCGGACAGGGCGAGCGCCATGTTGTCGCCGACGGGCATGTCGACGTCCGCGTCCTCGGGCCGCAGCAGGGGCTTGCCCGAGTTGGTCACGACAGCGGCCGCGCAGGTCCACGGGTCGACGTCGCTGGTGCGCTCCAGCAGCGCCACGGACTCCATGGCGAAGGTCTCCCGGACCCGCTCCAGCAGGGCCTCCAGGCTGTTGTCGCCGCGCAGCACGCTGCCGGCGAGGAAGGAGAGGATCTCGGACTCGGCGCGCAGCCGGGCCGCCTGGTGGGTGCGGCGCGCGGCCACGTCCACCACGGACGCCACGGAGACCGCGACGAAGACGAAGATCGTGATGGCGACGATGTTCTTGGGGTCGGTGATCGTCCACCGGTGGAGGGGCTCGACGAAGAAGTAGTTCAGCAGCAGCGAGCCGAAGGCCGCGGAGGCGAGCGACGGCAGCAGGCCGCCGAGGAGGGCCGCCGCCACCGTCGCGCACAGGAACAGCAGCATGTCGTTGGCGAGGCCGAGGTCCGGTCCTATGTGCATCAGCAGCAGGCTGAGCAGGGCCGGGCCGCCCAGGCCGACGAGCCAGCCGGCCACGATGCGGCCCCGGCCGAGGCGGGCGCCGCGCGCCACGGGCAGGCCGCGGCCCTTGGCGACCTCCTCGTGGGTGACGATGTGGACGTCCAGGTCGGGCCCGGAGTCGCGGGCCACGGTCTGGCCCACGCCGGGGCCGAAGATGTACTGCCAGTTCTTGCGCCGGCTGGAGCCGAGCACGATCTGGGTGGCGTTGACCCCGCGGGCGAACTCCAGCAGCGAAGCGGGCACGTCGTCCCCGATCACGTGGTGGAAGGTGCCGCCGAGGTCCTCGACCAGGGTGCGCTGGACCGCGAGCTCCTTCGGCGAGGCCGAGGTGAGCCCGTCGCTGCGGGCGATGTAGACGGCGAGGATCTCGCTGCCGGAGCCCTTGGCGGCCATGCGCGCCGCGCGGCGGATCAGGGTGCGGCCCTCGGGGCCGCCGGTGAGGCCGACGACGATGCGCTCGCGGGCCTGCCAGATGGTGGAGACGCTGTGCTCCGTGCGGTACTGCCGCAGGTACTCGTCGACGCGGTCGGCGGTCCACAGCAGGGCGAGCTCGCGCAGCGCGGTCAGGTTGCCGGGGCGGAAGTAGTTGGAGAGGGCGGCGTCGACCTTGTCGGGCTTGTATATGTTCCCGTGGGCCATGCGGCGGCGCAGCGCCTGGGGCGACATGTCGACCAGCTCGATCTGGTCGGCGCGGCGCACGACCTCGTCGGGCACGGTCTCCTGCTGCCGCACGCCGGTGATCGACTCGACGACGTCGCCGAGCGACTCCAGGTGCTGGATGTTGACCGTGGAGACGACGTCGACGCCCGCCTGGAGCAGCTCCTCGACGTCCTGCCAGCGCTTGGTGTTGCGCGAGCCGGGCACGTTGGTGTGGGCGAGCTCGTCGACGAGGACGACGGCGGGCCGGCGGGCGAGGACGGCGTCGAGGTCCATCTCGGTGAAGACGGCCCCGCGGTAGGTGATCTCCCGGCGGGGCACCTCCTCCAGCCCGTGGAGCATGACCTCGGTGCGCGGCCGGTTGTGGTGCTCGACGAAGCCGACCACGGCGTCCGTGCCGCGCTCCACCCGGCGGTGGGCCTCCGAGAGCATCGCGTACGTCTTGCCGACGCCCGGTGCCGCGCCGAGGTAGATCCGAAGCTTGCCGCGTCCCATGGCCCCATTGTCTTTCACGTCACGCGGCGGTGTCCGGGCGGTCCGCGCCGGCCGGATGTGCTGATGTGCTCGCACTGCCGCGTACGGCCGACCTTACGGCCAAAGTTCTGGACATATGGGGCGCCCGGGGATGCCGGGCGCGGTATTGACGCAGCTCTGACGCCCCGCCCCGTGACTTTTGCGCGACCCGTCCGGTCCCGGCCGGGAGGCGGGCTGACAGCATGGCGGCATGACTGACGTACGCACGGCGCACACGTCCGGGCTGACCGACGCGGAACTCGCCGCGGTCCGCGCCCTCGTGGACGACGCGTTCGAGGGGGACTTCTCCGACGAGGACTGGGACCACACGGTGGGCGGCATGCACGCCCTGGTGTGGGAGGGCGGCGAGCTGATCGGCCACGGCTCGCTCGTGCAGCGCCGGATGCTGCACCGCGGGCGGGCCCTGCGCGCCGGATACGTGGAGGCCGTGGCCGTCCGCGGGGACCGGCGCCGGCAGGGCGTGGCCTCGGCCGTGATGGACGCGCTGGAGGAGGTGCTGCGCCGCGGCGGCTACGAGCTGGGGGCGCTGGGCGCGGCGGACGAGGCCGTGCCCCTCTACGCGGGCCGCGGCTGGCAGCAGTGGCGCGGCCCCTCCGCGGTGCTCTCCCCGGCGGGCGTGGAGCGCACCGAGGAGGAGGACGGCTGCATCTACGTGATGCCGCTGACGGCGAAGCTGGACCTGGACGCGGAGCTGGCGTGCGACTGGCGGCCCGGCGACGTCTGGTGACGGCCGGCCGGGCGCCGGCGGTGCCGGTGGGGGGCACGGCGGTGCAGGCCGGGGCCCGGCGGCCCGGGTGAACCCCGGCCCCTCCCCCGCGCCTCAGCGCGGACGGGGCACCGGCCTGCGGCCCAGCAGGTCGGCGAGCCCCTGCCGGGTGGCCGCGACGATGACGCGGTCCTGGCCGCCCAGGACGTAACGGGCGGGGAGGTCCTCCAGCAGGCGGGTCTCCTCCCGGGCGGAGGCCTCCAGGCGGCCTGCGTCCAGACGCCGGGTGGTCACCGCGAGCGCCCGCCACGCGCCGGGCACGAACGCCTCGGCGGCGGGCTGCCCGTTCAGCTCGGGGCGGCCCTCCACCTCCAGCGCCGCGATGAGGACGACCTGCCGCTCGACGGGGACCGCCCCCAGGATCTGACGCCCTATCATCGCGCCGGCGAAGGCCGGGGCGACGAGGAAGGAGACGCTGCGGCTGCGCGTCCACGCCCGGGGATGGGAGGCCCGCAAGGTGCGGTAGACGGCCTTGGCGAAGCGGTCGTCGTACAGCCGCATGACCACCCGCACCCCGGGGTTGACCGCGCGGGCGTACAGCACGGCCTCCAGGTTGGTGATGTCACTGCTGGTCAGCGCCAGCAGCGTGCCGCTCTGGCCGACCTTGGCGGCGTCCAGCACGCCTTCCTCGGTGACGTCGCCGATGATCGTGGGCACGCGCAGCGAGCGGGCGAGCGCGACGCCGCGGGCCTGCGGGTCGCGCTCCACGCACACGACGGGGATGCCGAGCTCGCGCAGCCGGGCCAGCACACGGGTGCCGATCTTGCCCAGGCCCAGCAGCACCACGTGGCCGGACAGGCCGCGCCGCGGGCGGCGCAGCGCCGAGGCGGAGCGGAACGTCCCGAGGCCCTCCAGGGCGGCGGCCACCAGCAGGGGCAGGAGCAGCAGGCCCGTGAGCCCGGAGAGCAGCTGGAGGACCTTGCGGCCGTGGCCCTCGCCGATCGCCGGGTCGTTGATGGCGAAGAGGTCGAGCAGCGAGAGGTAGACCGCGTGCGTCGGGTCGTCGCTGGTGACGCTCCAGGACGCCACGGCCAGCGCGCAGACGGCGGCGGTCAGCAGGCCGAGGGCCCAGCGCAGGCGCCGGGAGAAGAAGGACCCGAGGGGCAGGCCGCGGACGGTCGGGCGGACCGGCGTGGGCTGCAGGGCGAAGGGCACCGCCTCCAGGACGACCTCGGCGCGCCCCTCGGCGCCGGGCGGCCGCGGGTCGCCCGGCAGCAGCAACGGGCCGTCGCCGTCGAGGGCTTCCGCGCTCCCGGGCCGAGGCGGCGCCGAGAGCAGGGCGAGGGTGCACAGCTCCCGCCCCTGCCCGCGCCCGGCGACCGCGTGGGACCGCTCAGCGGCCCGCAGCATCAGGCCGCCCGCCTCGATGACCTTGCTGTGCCCGGAGACGGCGGCGGTCACCAGGACGGGGGCCGCGGTGTCGGCGTCCGACAGGACGGTGGTGGTGGCGGCTTCCGTGTCGGTGACGAACGCGCCGTCCACGGCCGCGGCCAGCTGGGCGGCCTGGTCGAGGAGCTTCGCCAGATGCTCGCCGAGCCTGCGGTTGTAGAGGCGGATGACGAGCCGGACGCGCGGGTTGAGGCGGCGGGCCAGGAGGGCCGCCTGGACGTTGGTCTCGTCGTCGTCGTAGACGAGGGCGAGCGCGGTGGCGTGGGCCACCCCCGCCTCGGTGAACGCCTCCTCGCCGGGCTCCGCCGCCTCCAGCACCCGCACGAGGCCGCCGCCCGCCGCGGTGCCGTTGCGGTCGGGCGCGCCCGCGCGGCCGACGACTCCGGTGACGCGCCCGAAGAGCGCCGCGGCACGGCCGAGCGCGGGCGCGGGGCGCTGCCGGGCCTCGCGCGCCGGCGGCAGGACGACGGTGACGCGCTCGCCGTAGACGCCGGAGAGCTCGGCGGCGAGCCGGTGCACGAGCCCGTCGTCCCCGCACACCACCATGTGCGGTGCGGCCGGGACGACATGGGGCTGCGGGTTCAATGTGACCACGTTCAACAGAGTGCCCCGCGCCGGTCGAACATTCACCGGATTTCCCGCCCCCGGATGTAAGGGGTGGTACACGAAGACGGACGGGGCCGCCGGTCCGGCCGGCAGGCCCCGTCCGTGCTCCCGCGGGACGCGCTACTTCTTCGCGAGCTCCTGCAGCGCGACGTTGAGCTTCAGGACGTTGACGCGCTCCTCGCCCATGAAGCCCAGGACGCGGCCGTCGACGTGGTCCTCTACCAGCTTCTCGACCTTGCCCGCCGGCAGGCCGTTGGCCTCGGCGACCCGCTTGGCCTGCAGGCGCGCGTACGCCGGGGAGATGTCCGGGTCGAGGCCCGAGGCGGAGGCCGTCAGGGCGTCCACGGGCACCGCCGACGGGGAGACGCGGTTGAACGCGGCGACGTCCGTGCGGCGCTGCTCGACGGCGTCCAGCAGGGTCTTGCTGTCGGCGGCGAGGTTCGAGGCGCCGGAGACGATCAGCTTGTACTGCGTGTTCTCGGCGTTCGGGCCGGCGGCCGACGGGCGCGGCTGGAAGAACTTCGGGTCCGGCAGCGGGTTGCCGTCCTTGTCCTTCTTGTCGAGGTTGTAGCTCTGGCCGAGCCGCTCGGAACCGACCGACTTGCCGCCCGCCTTGATCTCGGAGCCGTTGGCCTTGTCGTGGAAGGCCGCCTGGGCGATGCCGGTGACGACCAGCGGGTAGATCACCCCGCAGACCACCGTGAGGACGAGCAGGGCCCTCAGGCCCGCGCCCAGCAGGCGGGCCGTGCTGTGTACGGAAGTGTTCATGGTGACGTCACCCGATGCCAGGGATGAGGGAGATGAGCATGTCGATGATCTTGATGCCGATGAACGGGGCGACCAGGCCGCCCAGTCCGTAGATTCCGAGGTTGCGCCGCAGCATGCTGTCGGCGCTCATCGGCCGGTAGCGCACGCCCTTGAGGGCCAGCGGCACCAGCGCGACGATGATCAGCGCGTTGAAGACGACGGCCGAGAGGATGGCCGACTCCGGGGAGGTCAGGCTCATGATGTTGAGCTTGTCCAGGCCGGGGTAGGCCACCGCGAACATCGCCGGGATGATGGCGAAGTACTTGGCGACGTCGTTGGCGATCGAGAAGGTCGTCAGGGCGCCGCGCGTGATGAGCAGCTGCTTGCCGATCTCCACGATCTCGATGAGCTTGGTGGGGTCGGAGTCCAGGTCCACCATGTTCCCGGCCTCCTTGGCGGCCGAGGTGCCGGTGTTCATGGCCACGCCCACGTCCGCCTGCGCGAGCGCGGGGGCGTCGTTGGTGCCGTCGCCCGTCATCGCCACGAGCTTGCCGCCGGCCTGCTCGCGCTTGATGAGCGCCATCTTGTCCTCGGGCGTGGCCTCGGCGAGGAAGTCGTCGACGCCGGCCTCCTCCGCGATGGCCTTGGCCGTCAGCGGGTTGTCACCCGTGATCATGACGGTCTTGATGCCCATGCGGTGCAGCTCCTCGAACCGCTCCCGCATGCCCTCCTTGACGACGTCCTTGAGGTGGATGACGCCCAGGACGCGCGCGCCCTTCTCGTCCTCGAGGGCGACGAGCAGCGGCGTGCCGCCGGCCTGGGAGATCCGGTCGGTCAGCTCGCGGGCGTCCTCGGCGACGCGGCCGCCGCGCTCCTCGACCCAGGCGATGACCGAACCGGTCGCGCCCTTGCGGACCTTGCGGCCCTCGACGTCGACGCCCGACATGCGGGTCTGCGCCGTGAAGGGCACCCACTCGGCGCCGGTGAGCTCGCCCTGGTGGCGCTCGCGCAGGCCGTACTTCTCCTTGGCGAGGACGACGATCGAGCGGCCCTCGGGCGTCTCGTCGGCGAGCGAGGAGAGCTGGGCGGCGTCGGCGACCTCGGCGGCCGTGGTGCCCTTGACGGGCACGAACTCCGCCGCCCGGCGGTTGCCGTAGGTGATGGTGCCGGTCTTGTCGAGCAGCAGCGTCGAGACGTCGCCCGCGGCCTCCACCGCGCGCCCGGACATCGCCAGGACGTTGCGCTGCACCAGCCGGTCCATGCCCGCGATGCCGATCGCGGACAGCAGCGCGCCGATGGTCGTCGGGATGAGGCAGACCAGCAGGGCCGCCAGGATGATCATCGACTGCTCGGCGCCCGCGTAGATCGCGAACGGCTGGAGCGTGATGACGGCCAGCAGGAAGACGATCGTCAGCGAGGCGAGCAGGATGTTCAGCGCGATCTCGTTCGGCGTCTTCTGCCGGGCCGCGCCCTCGACCAGGTTGATCATCCGGTCGATGAAGGTCTCGCCGGGCTTCGTCGTGATCTTGATGACGATGCGGTCGGAGAGGACCTTGGTGCCGCCGGTGACCGCCGAGCGGTCGCCGCCGGACTCACGGATGACCGGGGCCGACTCGCCGGTGATGGCCGACTCGTCGACGGACGCGACGCCCTCGACGACGTCGCCGTCGCCCGGGATGACGTCACCGGCCTCGCAGACGACCAGGTCGCCCACGCGCAGGTCGGTGCCGGGCACCGACTCCTCGGCGTCGCCGTTCAGCCGGCGGGCCACCGTGTCGGTCTTGGCCTTGCGCAGGGTGTCGGCCTGGGCCTTGCCGCGGCCCTCGGCCACGGCCTCCGCCAGGTTGGCGAACAGGACCGTCAGCCACAGCCAGACGGTGATCGCCCAGCCGAACCAGTCTCCCGGGTCCTTGACCGCCAGCCCGGTGGTGACCACCGAGCCGATCAGGACCACGAACATCACCGGGGACTTCACCATCACCCGGGGGTCGAGCTTGCGGAACGCGTCCGGCAGCGACTTCATCAGCTGCGCGGGGTCGAAGAGGCCGCCGGAGACGCGCCCTGGCCCCTGGGACCCCTGGGACGGGGCGTCCTGGGGTTCCTCGGACGTGGGCCGGACAGGGGTGGTCGTGCTCATGAAAGTCCCTCCGCCATCGGGCCAAGGGCCAGGGCCGGGAAGTAGGTCAAGCCGGTGATGATCAGGATCGCGCCGACGAGCAGGCCCGCGAAGAGCGGCTTCTCGGTGCGCAGGGTGCCGGCGGTCTCGGGGACGGGCGTCTGCTCGGCGAGCGAGCCGGCCAGCGCCAGCACGAAGACCATCGGCAGGAAGCGGCCGAGCAGCATGGCGAGGCCGATCGTGGTGTTGTACCAGGGCGTGTTGGCGTTCAGGCCCGCGAAGGCCGAGCCGTTGTTGTTGGCGCCCGACGTGAACGCGTAGAGGACCTCGGAGAAGCCGTGCGCGCCGCTGCCGTCCACCGAGTTGCCCTTGACGTTCAGGATCGACTCGGGCGGCGAGGACAGCGCCATGGACAGGGCGGTGAAACCGAGCACCAGGGTCGGGGTGATGAGGATGTAGCACGCGGCGAGCTTGATCTCGCGGGTGCCGATCTTCTTGCCGAGGTACTCGGGCGTGCGGCCGACCATCAGGCCCGCGATGAAGACCGCGATGATCGCCATGACGAGCATGCCGTAGAGGCCGGAGCCGACGCCGCCCGGCGCGATCTCGCCGAGCATCATGCTCAGCAGCGTGATGCCGCCGCCCAGGCCGGTGAAGGAGGAGTGGAAGGAGTCCACCGCGCCGGTGGAGGTGAGCGTCGTCGTGGTCGCGAAGATCGCGGAGGCGCCCACGCCGAAGCGCTGCTCCTTGCCCTCCATCGCCCCGCCCGCGGCCTGCAGCGCGGCGCCGTGGTGGGCGTACTCGGTCCACATCATCAGCGCGGTGAAGCCGAGCCAGATCACGCCCATGGCCGCGAGGATCGCGTAGCCCTGCTTGACGTTGCCGACGAGCTTGCCGAAGGTGCGCGTCAGCGAGAACGGGATGACGAGGATCAGGAAGATCTCGAAGAGGTTGGTGAAGGCGTCGGGGTTCTCGAACGGGTGGGCGGAGTTGGCGTTGAAGTAGCCGCCGCCGTTGGTGCCGAGCTCCTTGATGACCTCCTGCGAGGCCACGGCGCCGCCGTTGACCTGCTGGGTGCCGCCGGTCAGCTGGCCGATCTCGTGGATCCCGGAGAAGTTCTGGATCGCGCCGCAGGCGACGAGCACCAGCGCGCCTATCACCGAGATCGGGAGCAGGATGCGGACGGTGCCGCGCACCAGGTCGGCCCAGAAGTTGCCGAGCTCGCCGGTGCGCGAGCGGGCGAAGCCGCGGACGAGGGCGACGGCCACGGCGATGCCGACGGCCGCGGAGACGAAGTTCTGCACCGCGAGGCCGAGCGTCTGGACGGCGTGGCCCATGGCCTGCTCGCCCGAGTACGACTGCCAGTTGGTGTTGGCGACGAACGAGGCGGCGGTGTTGAACGCCTGGTCCGGGCTGATCGCGGTGAAGCCCAGCGACAGGGAGTCGGGGAGTATGCCCTGGATCCGCTGCAGCAGGTACAGGAAGAGAACGCCGGCGAACGAGAAGGCCAGCACGCCGCGCAGGTACGCGGGCCAGCGCATCTGGGCGTCCGGGTCGGCGCCGATGGTGCGGTAGAGCAGCTTCTCCACGCGCAGGTGCTTCTCGGAGCCGTAGACGCGGGCCATGTAGTCGCCGAGCGGGCGGTGGACGAGCGCCAGCGCCGCGACGAGCGCGGTGAGCTGGAGGACTCCGGAGAGAACGGGGCTCATATCTGTACTCAGAACCTCTCCGGGAAGACGAGGGCGAGGATCAGGTAGCCCAGCAGGGCGACGGCCACGACCAGGCCGACGATGTTCTCGGCGGTCACAGCTTCGTCACCCCCTTGGCGACGAGAGCCACCAGCGCGAAGACCGCGATCGTGGTGACGACGAAGGCCACGTCGGCCATCGTGTGCTCCTAGAGAGGGTTCGGATATGAACGGACCATCACAGGAAACCGCCCCCGGGAGCCCTCGCACGCTCCGTTGACGCGCTCTATACGGCCATTAGCGCCCCCTTGACGCAATCCATACGGGCACCTTTTTGACCTGCAGAAACGCCGCTGGGCCGCAACCCCTGTTCGGGGTTGCGGCCCAGCGGAACGCAGCAATCCAGCCGTCGGCGGACGACGGCGGACCGATTTGTGGCAGGCTGCCGTCAGCGCACTTCGGTGATCTCCGGACCGCGCTCCAGGCGGTCCACGCCGCCCGCGAAGCGCGAGCGGTCGTCGTCCTGCGGCTGCAGGCCCTCGGCGACCATCTGGGCGTCCTCCGGCAGCTTCAGCACGATCGGGTCGCGCGGAGCCATCGGGGACTCGCCGCGCACGACGACGGTGTCCCGGAAGATCTGCTCCAGCAGGCCGGCGGTCTGCGGCTGCACCGCGCCCTGGCCGGAGATCACGCCGCGCAGGAACCAGCGCGGCCCGTCGCACCCGATGAAGCGGACCATCTGCACGCCCTGCGTGCCGTCCGGCAGCGCCACCGGCACCTGGGCCCGCAGCTCCCAGCCGAGCGGGCCCTCGACCTCGTCCACGACACCGCCCTGCTGGGTGATGCCGGAGGCGATCTCCTCGCGGACCTCGACCCAGATGCCCTCGCGCTTGGGGGCGGCGAAGGCCTGCAGCTGCACGGCGCTGTCGCGCAGCACCACGGTGGCGGCGACGATCGCGTCACCCGCGACCTCCACGCGCAGCTCCATGCCCTCGACGCCGGGCACGAACAGACCGCCCAGGTCGACCCGGCCCTCGGTGGCGTCACGGACCTCGGAGAGGTCCCACGGCCCGTCGGGGCGGGGCTCCGGCTCCAGCCTGACGCGGCCCCCGGCCGCGGAGTCCTGCGCGTCCGACGCTGAGTCCTCAGCCAACTCCTCGGAGGTCACGTCGTCGAGATGACCGGCATCCCCGACAACGTCCTCACTGCGCTTGCGGCGACGACCGAACACGTCACTGTCCTTCCCGGTCGCTGGCGACCGAAGCGAATCCATACCCCACGGCAGCGTGGCCACCGGTGGACCCGAAGCCCCCTTCGGCCCGTGCCGAGCCCGGAAGCTCCGCGACCTCGTGGAAGCGGACCTTCTCTACCTGCTGGACGACCAACTGGGCGATGCGGTCGAACCTCTCGAACCGAACGGTTTCCCGCGGGTCCAGATTGACCACAATCACCTTGATCTCTCCACGGTACCCGGCATCGATGGTCCCCGGGGCATTCACCATGGAGACTCCGCACCGGGCGGCGAGGCCCGAACGCGGGTGCACGAACGCGGCGTAGCCGTCCGGCAGCGCGATGGACACGCCCGTCGGGAGCACCATGCGCTCCCCCGGGGCCAGCTCGGCGGCCTCGGTGGTCACGAGGTCGCAGCCGGCGTCACCGGGGTGGCCGTAGGAGGGGAGGGGCACCTCGGGGTCCACACGGCGGATGAGGACGTCCAAGGGTTGACGCGTCACGGGTTCACCTCGAAAGCTCGCGCGACCTTCACCTGGTCGGGGTTGGCCAGCGTGGCCTGGATCTCTGCGGGACGGCCGTTCTCGATGAAGTGGTCGACCTTGACCTCGACGAACACCGCCTCGGCGCGGAGTGCGAGCGGGCCCTCGGGCCCGCCGATCCGGCCGGTGGCCGCGGCGTAGATCTTACGGCCGTGCACGGCCTTCACCTCGGCCCGCAGGTGGAGCACGGTGTCCACGGGCACGGGCAGCAGGAAGTCGGTCTCCAGCCGGCCGGTCACCGCGATCACCCGCAGCATCCAGCCCAGCGAGCCCAGCGTCTCGTCCAGCGCCGTCGCCAGCACCCCGCCGTGGGCGAGGCCCGGGGCGCCCTGGTGCGCCTCCTTGACCCGGAACTCCGCGGAGACGCCCACGCCCTCGCCGGCCCGCACCTCGACGTGCAGCCCGTGCGGGACGCCGGGGCCGCAGCCGAAGCAGTACTCGTAGTGCGACCCGATGATCTCTCCGGGCGCGGGCGCGTCGGGGTGCCGCACCGGGGGCACGGCCCCCTCCGGCGGCGTCAGCGCTGTCGTTCGTCCACTCACAGGGGCTGACCTTACCCGCGACGGCCGGGCCCGGTCCCGCTCGTGTCAAGCTTGGGCCCATGCAGGCTTACGAAGAACGTCTCACCGCGCCCCGTTCCTGGTGGTTCATCGCGGTTCTGGCCGGGGTCGCGATGGCGCTGATCCTGCTGCCCCTGGGGACGGTTCCCATGCTCGGCGGGCTGGTGGGCGGCGGGGCCCTCGCAGCGGTCGCCGTCAGCTCCTACGGGTCCGTGCGCATCCGCGTGGTGAGCGGCGCACTGCTGGCGGGCGACGCCCGCATCCCCGTCGAGGCGCTGGGGACGCCGCAGGTGCTGGACGCCGAGGAGGCCCGCGCCTGGCGCACGCACAAGGCGGACACCCGCGCCTTCATGCTGCTGCGCGGCTACGTGCCGACCGCGGTCCGGATCGAGATCACGGACCCGGCCGACCCCACTCCGTACGTCTACCTCTCCACGCGCTCTCCCGAGCGGCTGGCCGAAGCCCTCGCGGCCGTACGGGCGTCCTGACGCCGCGGACGCCCCGTCGGGCCGTGCGATGCCCTGACGGCCCTCTCGGGGGCCCGGGCGGGGCGGCGTGGCTCAGGGCAGCCACGGAGGGCCTTCGGAGCCCTCCGGGAGCGCCTCCCACGGCACCTGCCGCGCACGCAGGTCGATGCGGACCTTGGCCGCAAGCCTTCTGGTGTCGCGGCGGTTCATCACCGCGCCCACGGTCGCGCCGATCATGAAGGGCGCGAGGTTGGGCAGGTTGCGGAACGTGCGCTTGAGGATCTGCTGGCGCAGCTCGCGCCGGAGCTGGCCGCCCAGGGCCGCGTTGACGGTGGTGGGGGAGGTGACGTCGATCCCGCGCTCGTCCGCCCAGGCGGCCAGATAGGCCATGGAGCGCTGACGCAGCGTGCCGGGGGCCCGCAGGCCGTACACCTCGTGGAGCTCGGCGATCAGCTTGAGCTCCACGGCGGCCACGCCGGCGATCTCGGCGGCCAGTTCGGCGGGCATCGCGGGCGGCACCGGCAGCATCGCCGCGGCCCCGACCCCGGCGCCCACGGTGGACGTGGCGTTGACCGCGCCCGTCACCAGCTTGTCGGCGAGCTCCTCCGGGCCGAGGCCCGGGAACTGGGCCCGCAGCGTCGCGAGGTCGCGCACCGGGATGCGCGGGGCGTTCGCGATCAGCCGGTCGACGAGGGCGGTGAGGCCCGCCCGCGCTCCCCGGCCGCCCTTGGTGGCACCACGGCCGACAGCAGCGACGAGCGAGGCCGTACGGCCTCGCTCGACCTGGGTGCCGACCGTGTCGCCAGGGGCAGGGCCGTCGCCCTGCCGTGCGGCCTCCTGGTCCGGCCCGGTGGTCAGCTCGGGCTGCCGGGAGCGCCGCTTCCGGAACGGGGTCGAGCCTGCCATCGCAGACCCGTTCCTCAGTCGCAGTCGCGGCAGATCGGCTGGCCGTTCTTCTCGCGCGCCAGCTGGCTGCGGTGGTGCACGAGGAAGCAGCTCATGCAGGTGAACTCGTCGGCCTGCTTGGGCAGGACCCGGACGGCCAGCTCCTCGTTGGAGAGGTCCGCGCCGGGCAGCTCCATGCCCTCCGCGGCCTCGAAGTCGTCCACGTCGACGGTCGACGCCGACTTGTCGTTCCGGCGGGCCTTGAGCTCTTCAAGGCTGTCCGAGTCGACGTCGTCGTCGGTCTTGCGTGGGGTGTCGTAGTCCGTTGCCATGTCGCTCTCCCCCTCTGGGTGTCTGCGGTGTCTCCAGCGCACGTAACGCGTGAGAGGCCGGACTTGTGCCCGACCCGAGGCGGAGATTTTGCCTCACATCAAGGTCTGTTACTCAATCGACACCCAACCGCACACCTGAAGAGGTGATGGGGATGGATGGCGAACCGGACCGTACACGGTCCGAATGCCGCATGCGGATGCGCCATCACGTGTACTTCCCGTGATCAGGACCAGCGGAAACCCCCATTTTTCCGGCGTTCCGGCGCGCCCGCTGATCACGGAGAGTGGATGGCCGGAAGTTTGCCTGTGTGAGCGATTACACACACTCACAGCAAGGGTCGGAACGTGAAAATTCCGCCCAAAGCGAACCTACGGCCGCCCTATTCTCGCAGAAATTTTCAGGTGGGCAGGACCACTCTCATGATCAACCCGCCTCCCTCGCGCGGCTCCGCGGTGATCCGCCCGCCGTGCGCGCGGGCCACCGAGCGCACGATCGACAGACCCAGGCCGACGCCCTTGTCGCTGCCCGTGCGCTCCGTGCGGAGCCGGCGGAACGGCTCGAAGATGTTGTCCAGCTCGTAGGCCGGGACCACGGGCCCGGTGTTCTCCACCACCAGCACCGCCTGGCCCGGCTGCGCCTCGGTGGTGACCTCGACCCAGCCGTCCGGGGCGTTGTACCGCACGGCGTTCTGCACCAGGTTCAGCGCGATCCGCTCCAGCAGCACGCCGTTGCCCTGGACGACCGCGGGCTGCCGCGTGCCGCGCAGCTCCACGCCCTTGGTCTGGGCCTCCGAGCGCGTCTGGTCCAGCGCCCGGGAGGCCACCTCGGCCAGGTCCACGGGCTTGCGGTCGACGATCTCGTTGTCGCTGCGCGCGAGCAGCAGCAGGCCCTCCACCAGCTGCTCGCTGCGCTCGTTCGTGGCCAGCAGCGTCTTGCCGAGCTGCTGGAGCTCCGGGGGCGCGCCGGGGTCGGAGAGGGTGACCTCCAGCAGCGTGCGGTTGATCGCCAGCGGCGTGCGCAGCTCGTGCGAGGCGTTGGCCACGAACCGCTGCTGCGCGGTGAAGGCCCGCTCCAGCCGGTCGAGCATCTCGTCGAAGGTGTCCGAGAGCTCCTTCAACTCGTCCTCCGGCCCGTCCAGTTCGATCCGGCGGGAGAGGTCGGTGGCGGCCACCCGGCGGGCGGTCCGCGTCATCCTGCCCAGCGGCGAGAGGACCCGGCCCGCCATGGCGTAGCCGAAGGCGAAGGCGATCACGGCCAGGCCGAGGAGGGCCAGCAGCGAGCGCTTGAGGAGGCCGTCGAGGGCCATGGCGCGCTGGTGCTCCATGCACAGCCGCAGGCCGTTCATGAAGGTGTCGCTGTTGGTCGCGGAGCCCTGGGGCAGGCTCCGGCAGCTGGCGCTGGTCTCGACGTTGGCGTTGAGGATCCGGAACGGCAGCTGGTTGCCCTGGGTGAGGGCGTCGGCCGCCAGCAGATAGATGATCGTCAGCAGCAGCACGCCGGCCATCAGGAACATCCCGCCGTACAGCAGGGTCAGCCGTATCCGGATCGTCGGGCGCAGCAGGGGGAACGGGCGCACGACGGGCTGCCGCGGGTCCCAGGTGGGCTTGGGAGGGGTCGCGGGGGGCGTCGGGGTGGGGGCGGAGGTCATCGGGGGATCAGATCCGGTATCCGGAGCCGGGCACGGTGACGATCACCGGGGGCTCGCCGAGCTTGCGGCGCAGGGTCATGACGGTGACCCGGACGACGTTGGTGAAGGGGTCGGTGTTCTCGTCCCAGGCCTTCTCCAGCAGCTGCTCGGCCGAGACGACCGCGCCCTCGCTGCGCATGAGGACCTCCAGGACGGCGAACTCCTTGGGCGCCAGCTGCACCTCGCGGCCGTCGCGGAAGACCTCGCGGCGGTTGGGGTCGAGCTTGATGCCGGCGCGCTCCAGGACGGGCGGCAGGGCCACGGTCGTGCGGCGGCCGAGGGCCCGCACGCGGGCGGTGAGCTCGCTGAAGGCGAAGGGCTTGGGAAGGTAGTCGTCGGCGCCGATCTCCAGGCCCTCCACGCGGTCGCTGACGTCGCCGGAGGCGGTGAGCATCAGGACGCGGGTGGGGATGCCGAGCTCGACGACCTTGCGGCAGACGTCGTCGCCGTGGACGAGCGGCAGGTCGCGGTCGAGGACGATCACGTCGTAGTCGTTGACGGCGATGCGCTCCAGGGCGGCGGCACCGTCGTACACGACGTCGACCGCCATGGCCTCCCGGCGCAGTCCGGTGGCGACGGCATCGGCGAGCAGCTGCTCGTCCTCGACGACGAGTACGCGCACGGCGTTGATCCTTCCCTTTGGGCCCGGGCGGGCAGGCTGGAGATACCCCTGTGGGTGTCTCCATCCTGCCTCGAACGTCGGTAAACCGGCTGTAAGGGGTGCCGGGGCCTGCTTGCCGGCAGGGCATTCCGGATCGCGGCCGGGCCGGGGCGCGGAGCGCTTTCCGGACGGGTGGGGGGATTGGTTCCGGTCGGGAGGTTTCCCCGCGGACGGCGTTGGGGAAGACGTCTGCACACCCGCGATCACGCCCAGTGGCGGCACGCCACCACGGCCCGTCCGCCCGCGCCGGGGCAGGGGCGCGATCGATTCGCCGTCGGCACACCCCCGTGCCATCGACCCACGACGAGGGGGCGCAGCACCATGGACGCGTTCACCGCTGGCATTCTGCAGCGCATAGAGAGCACCCGCAGCGAACGGGACCAGGCCCGCAGGCTGGGCGACGAGTACACGGCCGAGGTGGAGCAGTCCGCCTTGGACGACCTGCACCGTCTCGCCGCCGAACACGGCGTCGAGGTCTCGGCCTGAGCAGGATCCGACGGCAGTGCCCCGGCGCCGAACGGCGCCGGGGCACTGTTGTGTCCGGCAGGGGCCGGGCGGCGGGGCTCAGCCCTGCCAGGCCCCCAGCTCCTCCAGGCGCCCCTGCAGCGTCTCGAAGAGCACCGGCGGGGCCGCCACGGTCAGCTCCGGGGAGACGGGCTCGCCCGGGCGCCCGCCGGTCAGGGCGCCGGCCTCACGGGCGATGAGCGCGCCCGCCGCGTAGTCCCAGGGGTTGAGCCCGCGCTCGTAGTAGCCGTCCAGGCGGCCGCAGGCCACGTCGCACAGGTCGATCGCCGCGGACCCGCCGCGCCGGATGTCGCGCACCTGCGGCAGCAGGGAGCGCAGGACCTCGGCCTGGGCGGCGCGCCGCGCGGTGAGGTAGCCGAAGCCGGTGCCGATCAGGGCCTGGTCGAGGCCGGGCGCGGGCCGGACGGACAGCCGGCGGTCGCCTTCGTAGGCGCCCTCGCCGAGCACGGCCCGGTAGGTCTCGCCGCGCATCGGCGCGGCCACGACGCCGACGACCGCCTCGCCGTCGAGCTCGGCCGCTATGGACACGGCCCAGGACGGCAGGCCGTAGAGGTAGTTCACGGTGCCGTCGATCGGGTCGATGACCCAGCGCACGCCGCTGGTGCCCTCGCTGCTGGCGCCCTCCTCGCCCAGGAGGCCGTCCTCGGGGCGGCGCTCGGCGAGGAAGCCGGTGATCAGCTTCTCGGCGGCGATGTCCATCTCGGTGACGACGTCGATCGAGCTGGTCTTGGTCGCGGCGACCCCGAGGTCCGCCGGGCGCCCGTCGCGGAGCAGGGCCCCGGCGCGGTCGGCGGCCTCGAGGGCCACGGCCAGGAGTTCTGCCTTCAGGGTGTCGCTCACGGTGCTGGTGCTCCTTACGCGTACGGGCTGTCGGCTCCGGCGGCGGCCGGGCGCGGGGCCCGGGCCGGGCAGCAGCCGACGGGACAGAGGTCGTGCGAGGGGCCGAGGGCGCCCAGGGCGCACCGCTCGGGGCGCTCGCCGCGCTCGCTCGCGGCCCGCTCCAGGACCAGCTCGCGGACGGCGGCGGCGAAGCGCGGGTCGGCGCCGACGGTCGCGGCGCGGGCGACCGGCAGGCCGAGCTCCGCGGCCTTGGCGGCGGCCTCGGTGTCGAGGTCGTACTTGACCTCCATGTGGTCCGAGACGAAGCCGATGGGGACCATGACGACGGCGGGGACGCGGTCGCCGTGCGCGGCCTCCAGGTGGTCGCAGATGTCGGGTTCGAGCCAGGGGATGTGCGGGGCGCCGCTGCGGGACTGGTAGACGAGCCGCCAGGGGTGCTCGGTGCCGGTCTCCTCGCGCACCGCCTCCGCGACGGTGCGGGCGACGTCCAGGTGCTCGGCGACGTAGGCGCCGCCGTCGCCGTGGCCGTCCGCGGGGCCGGAGGTGTCCGCGGCGGCGGTGGGGATGGAGTGGGTGGTGAAGGCGAGGTGCGCGCCCTCGCGGACGCCCTCGGGCAGCTCGGCGAGGGCCGCGAGGACGGCGTCGGCCATGGGGCGGACGAAGCCGGGGTGGTTGAAGTAGTGCCGCAGCTTGTCGACGCGGGGCGGCGTGACGCCCTCGGCCTCCAGGGCCGCGAGCGCGTCGGCGAGGTTCTCGCGGTACTGCCGGCAGCCGGAGTACGAGGCGTAGGCGCTGGTGGCGAGGGTGAGCACGCGGCGCCGGCCGTCGGCCGCGATCTCGCGCAGGGTGTCGGTCAGGTACGGCGCCCAGTTGCGGTTGCCCCAGTAGACCGGCAGGTCGAGGCCGTGCTCGGCGAACTCTTTGCGCAGGGCGCCGAGCAGCGCACGATTCTGGTCATTGATCGGGCTGACGCCGCCGAAGAGGAAGTAGTGCTGCCCGACCTCCTTGAGGCGCTCGCGGGGGATGCCGCGCCCGCGCGTGACGTTCTCCAGGAAGGGAACGACGTCGTCCGGGCCCTCGGGGCCGCCGAAGGAGAGCAACAGCAGGGCGTCGTAGGGGGCGTGCGCTGGCTGATCCGACATGCGTCCGATCCTGCCACCCTGCACGGACCACCGGGAAATGACGGTGCGCCGAACAAACGTACCCCAGTAAGCTGTATCGGCCAGCTACATCCCTTACGGCACCCTCGTCCCGTCCCCCGAAACGACCCCCTAGGGAGCCGTCTTGCCCAGTCCCTACCGCGAGATCTTCGCCGCTCCCGGCAGCAAGGCGTTCTCGGCGGCCGGTCTCCTCGGCCGGATGCCGCTGTCGATGTTCAGCATCGGCATCGTCACGATGATCTCCCAGATCACCGGCCGCTACGGTCTCGCGGGCGCCGTGTCCGCGGCCCTGGCCGTCTCCGCCGCCGTCCTCGGCCCGCAGATCTCCCGGCTGGTCGACCGGCACGGGCAGAGCCGGGTGCTGCGCCCGGCGACGCTGGTGTCCCTGGCCGCCGTCACGGGGCTGCTGCTGAGCGCGCAGCAGCGCTGGCCGGACTGGACGCTGTTCGTCTTCGCCGCGTTCGCCGGCTGCGTGCCGAGCGTGGGCTCGATGGTCCGGGCCCGCTGGGCGGCGATCTACGGGGGCCGCGGGCTCCTGCACACGGCCTACGCCTTCGAGTCCGTCCTGGACGAGGTGTGCTTCATCGTCGGCCCGATCCTCTCGATCGGGCTGTCCACCAGCTGGTTCCCCGCGGCGGGCCCGCTGCTGGCCGCCGTCTTCCTCGCGATCGGCGTCGTGTGGCTGACCACCCAGCGCGCCACCGAGCCGGAGCCGCACCCGCGCGGGGAGCACGGGGGCGGCCACACGCTGCGCTCCCCCGGCCTGCAGGTGCTGGTGGCGACCTTCGTCGCCACGGGCATGATCTTCGGTGCGTGCGACGTGGTGACCGTCGCCTACGCCGAGGCCGAGGGCCACAAGAGCATGGCGAGCCTGGTGCTCGCGGCGTACGCGCTCGGCTCCTGCCTGGCGGGCATCGTTTTCGGACTCCTGCGGCTGAGCGGGGACATGGCGCGCCGCTGGCTCGTGGGCGTGTGTGCGATGGCCGTGAGTATGATCCCCCTCCAACTGGTCGGGAGCCTGCCGTTCCTGGCCGTGGCGCTCTTCGTCTCGGGGCTGTCGATCGCGCCGACCATGGTGACGACGATGGCCCTCGTCGAACAGCACGTACCGCGCGCGCAGCTGACCGAGGGCATGACCTGGACGAGCACGGGTCTCGCGGTCGGCGTGGCGCTGGGATCGTCGGCCGCCGGCTGGGTGGTGGACGTCCACGGCGCCGCCGCGGGGTACGCGGTGTCCGGGGTGGCGGGGGTGCTCGCGGCGGCGGTCGCGTTCCTGGGGTACCGCCGGCTCCACGGGCCGGCGCCGCAGCGGCCGGGGGGACCTGTGCCGCAGCCAAGGGGAGGGTCTGACGCACATGACGGAGACGACCGGAACGACGACCTCAGCAAGGGCATCGTCGCCTAGGGCGGCCGGGCCGGCCCGCTGGCGCAACTGGGCGGGCAACGTCACCGCGCACCCCGTGCGGACGGTGGCCCCCGCTTCCGCGGCCGAGGTCGCGGAAGCGGTCGTACGGGCCGCGGCGGACGGCCTGCGGGTGAAGGCCGCCGGCACCGGCCACTCCTTCACCGCCGCCGCCGCCACCGACGGCCTGCTCATACGCCCGGAGCGGCTCGGGGGCCTGCGCGCGATCGACCGCGCGGCGGGCACGGTGACCGTGGGGGCCGGCACCACGCTCCGGCACCTGAACACGACGCTGTCCGCGCACGGCCTGTCGCTGGCCAACATGGGCGACATCATGGAGCAGACCGTCTCGGGGGCGGTCAGCACCGGCACCCACGGCACGGGCCGCGACTCGGCCTCGCTCTCGGCCCAGGTCCGCGCCCTGGAGCTGGTCACGGCGGACGGCTCGGTGCTGACCTGTTCCGCGGACGAGAACCCGGAGGTCTTCGCCGGCGCCCGGCTGGGGCTGGGCGCGCTGGGCGTGATCACCGCCGTCACCTTCGCGGTGGAGCCGGAGTTCCTGCTCCGGGCGCGCGAGGAGCCGATGCCCCTCGACCGGGTCACCGGCGAGTTCGAGCAGCTGGTCGCCGAGAACGAGCACTTCGAGTTCTACTGGTTCCCGCACACCGGCAACTGCGTCACCAAGCGCAACAACCGCAGCTCCGGTCCCGCGAACCCGCCCGGCCGGGTCGCCGCCTGGGTCGAGGACGAGCTGCTGTCGAACGGCCTCTTCGGCGCCCTGTGCGCCGTGGGCCGCGCCGTCCCCGCCGCCGTCCCCGGCATGGCGCAGCTCGCCGGCCGCGCGCTGTCGGCCCGCACCTACACGGACGTGCCGTACCGCGTCTTCACCAGCCCCCGCCGGGTCCGCTTCCTGGAGATGGAGTACGCGCTGCCGCGGGAGGCCGCGATGCCGGCGCTGCGCGCGCTGCGGGCCGCGATCGAGCGCTCGCGGCTGCGCGTGGCCTTCCCCGTCGAGGTCCGCACGGCTCCGGCCGACGACATACCGCTGTCCACGGCCCACGCCCGGGACACCGCCTACCTCGCCGTGCACATGTACCGGGGCGCCCCCTACCGCGCCTACTTCCGGGCCGCCGAGCAGATCATGACGGCGCACGGCGGGCGGCCCCACTGGGGAAAGCTCCACAGCCGCGACGCCGGGCACCTCGCGGCGGCCTATCCCCGCTTCGCCGCCTTCACCGCGCTGCGGGACCGGCTGGACCCGCAGCGCGTGTTCGGCAACGACTACCTGCGGCGCGTACTGGGCGACTGAGCGGACGGCCCGGCGCCCCGTCATCGCGCCCGGCCTCCCGCCGTCGCATGCCGTGCCCCGTAAGGGGCGCGGGGAACTGCGCGACCAGCCATCACCGACCGGCGGCCGACCGGCAGCATCCGGCGGGGCACCGGGCCCGGCCGGGCGGAGCGCGGGTCTACGAGACGGTGCCCGGCGTCGCCGCACCCGTACCCGCGGCAGCGTTCTGCCCCTGCGTCGGCGGCTTGGGCGACGCCCCGCCCCCCGAGCCGCCCTGCCCGCCCGTGCTGCCGCCGCCCTTGTCGTCCCCGCCCGTGCCGCCGCCCTGAGAGGCCGAGGGGTCGGGCGTCGGGTCCGGCTTGGTGCTGGGCGTCGAGCCTCCGGAGGAGGGCGACGTCGACGGATCCGGCGACTGCTTGCCCGTGCCGCCGCCCTGACGGGAGGCGTCCGGGTCGGGCGAGGGGCCGGAGCCGCCTCCGGTGCCGCGCTCCTCGCCGCCGTCGTGCGAGCGCTCCGGGTCCGGGGACCGCTCGGGCGCCGGGTCCTGCTTCTCCTGCGGCTTCCCGCCGTCGATGATCCGGCTGAACGTGGTCCCCTTACCACCGTCCGCGCTCGACCCCTTGACCAGCTCGACCGCGGTGACGGTGCCCATCGCGAGGACGAAGACCGCGCCGGCGGCGATGAGCGGGCCCTTCCAGCCGCGCACACGGGTGCCGTGCGTCGTGGCGGGGGTGTACGTGTCCGTGTAGGCAAAGGAGTGTTCATCGGCGCGCGCTCCAGGATGCGCGCCCGCGTATGCGCCTCCGGACTCCGGCGACCGTGACGCCGTGTGCAACGGCCGCGTCGCCTCGTCGCCGGCCGCGGCGCGGCCGACGGCCCGGCCCGCGTCCCGCACGGGCACCTGGCGCAGTTTCGGCTTCGCCGCCTGCGTGGTCGCCTCGCGGAGCTGTTCGCCGGTCCGCTTGAACACGTGCTGGAAGACCGTGCCGCCCGACGTGGCCACGACACTGACGACGCCGGCGCCGATGACCGTGCCGTACACCCCGAGCTTGCCCGCGAGCAGCGCGGCGACGACCGCCGCGAGGGCGCTGCCGGCGACCTGCGCGAGGCTCAGCTCCAGACGCTTGCCCTTCTGTTTTGCCTCACTTTCGCCTTTGTCGTCCATCTCCTGCCTCTGTGTAGCTTTGGCTCCGTCTTGCAGGTAGAAGAGACATTCGAGCGTAACGAACAGTTCCGATTCCGGCGATTCTGTGAACCTCGACACCCGTGCGTCCGCCTTCGCGCGCGATAGGTACGATCAACTCCCTTCTCCCGCGTGAACTTCGATGGCGCGCCATTCCACCCCCAGTGGCCCGAATGGAGTACTGTGACGAGCCCTGGCCCCGGTGTCCCGTCCGGCTGCCTGGACCCAACGGGCGGGGCCCCACCGGCTCTCACCCCCGTCAACTCGGCAATGTTGTGGCAGGCTGCACCCGGGCAGGCCACACTCGACTAGCGGAAGCAGCGACGCACGTGACGTCGGCAGGCACCACCCGGGAGGTCCCCATGCCCGAACTGCGTGTCGTGGCCGTCTCCAACGACGGCACACGGCTGGTGCTCAAGGCTGCGGACAGCACGGAGTACACCCTTCCCATCGACGAACGGCTGCGCGCCGCCGTGCGCAACGACCGTGCTCGTCTGGGGCAGATCGAGATCGAGGTGGAGAGCCATCTCCGCCCCCGCGACATCCAGGCGCGCATACGTGCGGGAGCCTCCGCGGAGGAAGTGGCGCAGCTCGCGGGCATCCCCGTGGAGCGGGTGCGCCGGTTCGAGGGCCCGGTCCTGGCCGAGCGCGCGTTCATGGCCGAGCGCGCCCGCAAGACGGCGGTGCGCCGCCCCGGCGAGAACACCGGCCCGCTCCTCGGCGAGGCCGTGGCCGAGCGGCTCATACTGCGCGGGGCCGAGAAGGACACCGCGCAGTGGGACTCCTGGCGCCGGGACGACGGCACGTGGGAGGTCCTGCTCGTCTACCGGGCGGCAGGTGAGCCCCGCGCGGCGAGCTGGTCGTACGACCCGCCCAGGCGGATCGTTCAAGCGATGGACGACGAGGCCCGCGCGCTCATCGGCGAGACCGACGACACGCCCGAGCCGAGCTTCCCCTTCGTGCCCCGGATCGCCCGTCTGCCGCGGGACAGGCCCCTCGACCGGTCGCTGGACCGGCAGCAGGCCGCGTCCTCCGGCCCGTCCTCGTCCGAGGCGGACGCCGAGCCCTCCGAGGAACCGCCCGCCAAGGAGCGGGATTCGCTGACGAGCCTGCTCGAAGCGGTCCCCAGCTTCCGCGGCGACATGGTCGTCCCCGAAACGCCCTCGGCCGCACCGGCAGGTGACGAGCCGTCCGACGAGCCGGAGGCGGTCGAGCCCCCGGCGCCGGCCGCGAGCGCGGGCGCCGCGTACGCGGACGTCCTCATGCCGCGGTCCGTGGCCGGCCACCGCGACCGGCTGGTCGGCACGACGGACCGTCAGGCCGAGGCCGACGGGGTCCGGCCCGGCCGCCGCGCGGCGGTCCCCAGCTGGGACGAGATCGTCTTCGGCACCCGCCGCAAGAAACAGGAGTAACCGCCACGCCAGTGACCACCCGTCAGTCCCCCGGCTCCGGCCGGGGGCGTCGACGGCAGCGCGCGCCGGGCCGCCCCCGGTCCGGCGACCGGGCGGCGGACGATCCGCCGGGCCGCCCATGGGGGGCGAGCCCGATGGAAGCGCGCGGTCATCCGCGCCGGCCGCCGTGGCGCTCGGCCACGACGGTGCTCTCCGGCGGTGCCGTCCCGCCCCGGGCACCGTCCCTCCGCCCCGTACGCGGTCGGCTCGGCACCGCCGGACCGCGCCGTGAGGGCTTCCCGCCCTCGCGGCGGGAAGCGAACCGCTCGACGGGAGGGACTGCAGACCAGCGGGCCCGCCCGCCCCAGGGGGCGACCCACCCGGCCGGTCGCTCCGGGGCCCGCTCCACGGGCCGGCCGATGAGCCGCCCGCAGGGCCGCCCCGCAGACCGGTCCGCGATCTCAGCCCGGCTGCGGGCCCGTGGCCACCGGGCGCGAGGGGTCCGAGGACCACTCGCTCCACGAACCCACGTACAGGGCCGCCGGGACGCCCGCCACGGCCAGCGCGAGGAGCTGGTGCGCGGCGGAGACGCCGGAGCCGCAGTAGACGCCCACCTCGGCGCCGTCCACCGCGCCCAGGGCGCCGAAGCGGGCGGCCAGTTCGGCCGCGGGCCGCAGCCGCCCGTCCGCCGCCACGTTCTCCGTCGTCGGCGCCGAGACCGCGCCCGGGATGTGCCCTGCCACCGCGTCGATCGGCTCGGTCTCGCCCCGGTAGCGCTCTCCCGCCCGGGCGTCCAGCAGCAGCCCGCGGCGGGCCAGCGCCGCCGCACCGTCCGCGTCGAGCAGCGGCAGCGCCCCCGGCGCCGGCACGAAGTCCCCCTCGCGCACGGGCGTCCGCCCGGCCGTGACCTCCCCGCCCTGCGCCCGCCAGGCCGCCAGGCCCCCGTCCAGGACGCGCACGGACGGATGCCCGGCCCAGCGCAGCATCCACCAGGCCCGCGCGGCCGCCCAGCCCTGTCCCCCGTCGTAGACGACGACGTCCCCGCCGGAGCGGACGCCCGCCCTGCGCATCGCCGCGCCGAACTCGCCGAGCCCGGGCAGCGGATGCCTGCCCCGCTTCCCCGGGGGGCCGGCGAGCTCGCCCTCCAGGTCCACGTAGACCGCGCCGGGGATGTGCCCCGCCTCGTACTCCGGCCGGCCGGGCGGGCCGCCGAGCTGATAGCGGACGTCCAGCAGGACGGGCGGCTGCCCGCCGGCCGAGGCGTCCATGAGTTCGACTGCGGAGATGATGGCATTCATGGCCCCCATCCTGACGTAGTCCGGCGTGCGCCGAACGGGCCTCTGGCGAGGTGGCGCACAGCTGATCGATACTGGGCGCCGCGTTCGCCGGGGCGCGCTCGGGCGCCGGAACGGTACTGCCCCCGCGATTCCGGGCATTCTCCTGCGGGAACCCGGGAATCCCGGCGCGGCCGGGGGGCGCGTGGCGGCAGGTGGTGCAACCATCTGGTCGTGCCCCGTCCCGTACCACCCCCGCGCGCCGCGGCCCGGCGCGGGTCGCGCGGCCACCACGATGGTCCGAGGAGAGAGTGACATGACCGAGGTTTGGGGCTCCCCACGGCCAGGAGCGGGGGAGATCCGGCAGGCGCCGGGCAGCCCGTGCTGGACGAGTCTCCTGGCGCACGACCTGGAGGCGATCCAGGACTTCTACGGCGCTCTGTTCGGCTGGGCCTTCTACAGCCCCGGGCCGCGCCGGCTGGGCCCCTACGTGCGCGCCACGATCGACGGCCGCGACGTGGCCGGCCTCGGGGAGCTCACGCCCGGCCGCCGGCTGCCGACCGCCTGGACCACCTATCTCGCCAGTGACGACGCCGACGAGGCCGCGGAGTGGATCCGCTGCTCCGGCGGCACGGTGGGGGTGGGCCCGCTGTCCGCGGAGGACGCGGGGCGGCTGGTGCTCGCCAGCGACCCGGCAGGGGCGCCCTTCGGCGTGTGGCAGGGCCAGAAGCTGACCGGCGCCCAGCTGACCGGCGTGCCTGGCACGCCCGCCTGGCACGAGCTGGTGACCCGCCGGGCGTCGGCGGTCGCCGGCTTCTACCGGGCTCTGTTCGGCTACGACGTCAAGCCGGCCGACGCCGCCCGCTCGTCCCGCTCCCCGGTGGACTCCCCCGCGGACCCCGACCCCGGGGACCACCTCACGCTGCAGCTCGACGGCCGTCCGGTCGCCGCGATCCGGGGCGTCGGCGCGGCGCTGCCGCGCGAGCGGGGCCCGCACTGGATGACGTACTTCGAGGTCGCGGACACCGATGCCGCGGCCCTGCGGGTGGTGGAGCTGGGCGGGCGGGTGCTGGACCCGCCGCACGAGGCGCCGGCCGGCCGCATGGCCACCGTCACCGACCCGGAGGGGGCGGTCTTCACCCTGCTGCGGGCGTCCCGTTGACGGGGGCGGGGTCGACGGGCAGCACGTCGGGAGAGAGGGCGGCGGCGCGCGCCGCGGCGGAGGTCAGCCGGCGGCGGTGGTGGCGCCGGCACAGCACCTCGTAACCGACCACGGTCTCGGGCTGGTTGACGTCGCCGACGACCACCTGGGCACCCTCGACGACCATCTGCCCGCCCACCGTACGGGCGTTGTGCGTGGCCCGCGCACCGCACCAGCACAGCGCCTCGACCTGCAGCACCTCGATGCGGTCGGCGAGTTCGACCAGGCGCTGGGAGCCGGGGAAGAGCTTGGTGCGGAAGTCGGTGGTGATGCCGAAGGCGAAGACGTCGAGTTCGAGGTCGTCCACGATCCGGGCGAGCTGGTCGATCTGGTCCGGCTCCAGGAACTGCGCCTCGTCGGCGATGACGTAGTCGGCGCGGCCGCCCGCCGAGAGGTGGGCGACGATGTGCGCGTAGAAGTCGAACCCCTCGCCCGCCTCGACGGAGTCGGTGACCAGGCCGAGCCGGGAGGAGAGCTTGCCCTCGCCGGCGCGGTCGTTCCGGGTGTAGATCATCCCTTGCAGGCCGCGGGTCGAGCGGTTGTGCTCGATCTGCAGAGCGAGGGTGCTCTTTCCGCAGTCCATGGTTCCGGAGAAGAACACCAGCTCGGGCATGGGGAAGCCAATGCCTTTCATAGGTCGGGGCGTTGAGGGGGCGCGCGGTCGTACGGGGGCTGCGGGCTTACGGGGTCAGGCACGCACTTCGAGGAGCGGCACCAGCTGCTCCACGGGCGTCATGGAGCCGTGCAGCCCCACCATCGCGGATTCGTTCGGCTCGGTCTCGGTGGCGACGATCGCGATGTCGTCGCGGGCGGCCGCGACCACGTCGCCGATCCGGCCGTGGACGCGGCCGTCCACCCCGTCGCCGGGGCGGCCGAACCAGCCCGCCTCGATCGCCTCGTCGCGGCTCGCGATCCACATCTGCTCGCCGAGCACCTCCCGCCACACCGCGAGCACGTCGGCGGCGGCGCCGGGCACGGCGTAGACGTGGCGGGCACGGGCCTCGCCGCCGAGCAGGGCGACGCCCGCGCGCAGCTCCCAGTCCTCGTCGAAGTCGATGCGCGACTCGGGGTCGAAGGGGATGTCGATCATGCCGTGGTCGGCGGTGACGTACAGCGCCGAGCGGGGCGGCAGCTGCTCGGCGAGGCGCTGCGCGAGGCGGTCGACGTACATCAACTGGCCGCGCCACTCGTCGGAGTCGACGCCGAAGCGGTGCCCCTTGCCGTCGAGGTCGCTGTAGTACGTGTAGACGAGCGAGCGGTCCGCGGCGCCGAGGCGGTCCGCGGCGAGGTCCATCCGGTCCTCGCCGGAGAGCCGGCCGTGGAAGGTGCCGCCGCTCAGCGCGATCTTCGTCAGCGGGGTGTGCTGGAAGTCCGGGGCGGAGACCTGGCAGGTGTGCACCCCGGCCGCGTCCGCGAGCTGGAAGACGGTCGGGTACGGCTGCCAGACGTGCGGGTCGGTCCAGGGCCGCCAGCGCAGCTGGTTCATCAGCTGCCCCGTGGCCGGGTCGGCGACGGTGTAGCCGGGCAGGCCGTGGGCGCCCGGCGGCAGCCCGGTGCCCACCGAGGCGAGGGAGGTCGCCGTGGTGGACGGGAAGCCGGCCGTCAGGGGCGAGCCGGTGCCGTTGGCCGAGCCGGTCATCAGCGAGTGCAGGAACGGCGCCTCGGCGGGGTGGGCGCGCAGCAGCTCCCAGCCCATGCCGTCGATCAGGAAGACGCACACGCGGTCGGCGGGGGCGAGCTCCAGGCCCGTGGAGAATCCGGGGACGCCCATGCCGCTCGCGACCGCGGGCAGCAGGTCGGCCAGCGAGCCCGCGCCGTAGCGGGGCAGCGGGGCGGAGCGGGGGTCGAGCGGGACGGGCTCGTGCCAGGCGGAGCCCACCGTCGTGGAAGAGGACATCAGCGGGCGGTCGCCGCAGGGGCCGCAGGAGCCGCGGTGGCCTCGGAGAGGGCCTGGGCGAAGGCCAGCGCCTGGCGGACGGTGTCCGGGCCGTCACCCGCCTCGCTGACGCGCAGGCTCAGGTCGTCGGCCGTGGAGGAGCCGGTGTAGCCGTGGTCCGCGTCGCAGTTGGGGTCGCCGCAGGCGGCGGGCTCCAGGTCGATCCGGGACACCGCGCCCCAGCCGATGTTCAGCACGACCTCGCGGGGCAGGGTGCCGGGGGTGTACGACTCCGGGTTGGCGACGACGCGGCTCAGCACGACCGAGGAGATCCGCTCCAGCTTCACGGATTCCGTGGAGGTGGTGGCGTACGGGGACGGCGAGGTGCCGTCGGCGGCCTGCTCGTCGGTGTGGCTGACGATGAACCGGGTGCCGGTGAGGACGAGGACGGTGACGTGGCGGCGCACCTCGTTGGAGTCGAACGTCGTCTCCTGGTGCACCAGGTACGACGCGACCGGCTCCCCGCCCACTGCGGCCTCCACCGCCTCGGCCACGAGGGCCGGGTAGTAGCCACTGCGCTCGATCGCCGCGCGCAGCCCTTGGGTCGTCGTACCGGTCTTCGCCATAAGCCCATCCTAAGGGGCCCACGGGCCCCAACCGCCCGATGCGCCCGCGCCGGCCCCGGCCGGGACCGGCGGGATGGGACGGGCGTCACACGGCGGGCCCGGCCGGGTGCGGCCCGGCGGCCGGCCGGGGTCAGACCGCCGGCAGGCTGCGCGGGCCCAGGTCCGTGCGGGCCGGGGCCGGGGCCAGGCGGATGGTGGCGCCCAGGACGTGCACCCCCTGGGGGGCGACGATCACCGGCTCCAGGTCGGCGCCGACGACCTCGGGGTGGTCGTCGACCAGCCGGGAGACGCGCAGCAGCAGCTCCTCCAGGGCCCTGGTGTCGACGGGCGTCGTGCCGCGCCAGCCGAAGAGCAGCGGGGCGGTGCGGATGGAGCGGATCTGCTCGGCGGCGTCGCGGTCGGTGACGGGGACGAGCCGGTGGGCCGTGTCGCCGAGGAGCAGGGAGGGGGCCCCGGCCAGGCCGAAGGACAGGACCGCCCCCGCCGCCGGGTCGATGGCCGCCCGCACGACGGTGTCGACCCCGCGCGGCGCCATGGACTGGACGACGAGCCGGGTCTCCTCGGGCTTGCCGAGGAGCTCGGTCAACTCGGCGTACGCGCGGCGCAGTTCCGATTCGCCGCCCAGGTCGAGCCGGACGCCGCCGAGGTCGGCGCGGTGGCGCAGGTGCGGGGCGGTGGGCTTGAGGGCGACGGGGAAGCCGAGCCGCTGCGCGGCGCGCACCGCACCGTCGGGGTCGGGCGCCGGCAGCGCGGGCAGCACGGCGATCCCGTACCGGGCGAGGAGCCGCTGGGTGTCGGGGGCGGAGAGGGTGACCGCCCGCGGGCCCTCGGGCGGCGGCGCCAGGCCGGCTCCGTGGGCCTCCAGCAGCACGCCGATGTCGGCGGCGGCGCCGGCCTCGTCGATGTCGTCGTACTCGGGCACGCGGCCCGGCTCGGCGGCCTGGCGCCGCCAGCGTGCGTACCGCGCGGCCTCGGCGAGCGCCCGGACGGCCCGCTCGGCGGCGGGGTAGGTCGGTATCCGCACGGCCGGTGCGGAGGCCGCCGGGCCCTCCGCTCCCCCGGCGTCCTCGTCCGCCGGCTCCGCGAGGGCCTCGGCGAGCCCCGGGATCTCCAGGTGCACGACGGTCACCGGCTTGGCGACCGGTGAGGCCGCGACCGCCTCGCGCAGCGCCCGGGCCAGGTCCGCCGCGGAGGCGTCGCCCACCCACGGGATGGCGGTGACGACGACGGCGTCGCACTCCTCGTCGGCCAGGACGCCTGCCAGCGCCCTGCGGAAGTCTGCGGGCCGGGCGGCGGTGGTGAGGTCGTACGGGGGCTGGGGGCGCAGGCCGTCCGTGAGGCAGGCGTCGTAGGTGAGCAGGGCGAGGGACTCGGAGTTGCCGAGGATGGCGACGCGGGGCCCGGCGGGCAGCGGCTGGGAGGCCAGCAGCAGCCCGGTGTCGGCGAGCTCGGTGACCGTGTCGACGCGGATGACGCCGGCCTGCCGGAGCAGGTCGGAGACGGTGGCGTCGGGGATCCGGGTGGTGGGCACGGCGTGCCCGGTGGGCGCGGCCCCGCCGTGGCGGGCGCCCTTGACGACGACGACCGGCTTGCGGGCGGCGGTGCGCCGCGCGAGGCGGGTGAACTTGCGGGGGTTGCCGATGGACTCCAGGTACATGAGCACGAGGTCGGTGTCCGGGTCGTCGTGCCAGTACTGCAGGAAGTCGTTGCCGGAGACGTCCGCGCGGTTGCCGGCGGAGACGAAGGTGGAGATGCCGACGAGCCCGGCGGCGCGCCGGTGGAGCCCGGAGAGCAGGGCGATGCCGATGGCCCCGGACTGGCTGAAGAGGCCTATGCGGCCTGCGGCGGGCAGCTCGGGCGACAGGGAGGCGTTGAGGCGGACGCCGCCTGCGGTGTTGATGAGGCCGAAGGCGTTGGGACCGATGATGCGCATCCCGTAGGAGCGGGCCTGGCGCACGAGCTCGCGCTGGCGCTCGCGCCCGTCGGCGCCGCTCTCGCCGTACCCGGCGGAGAGGACGACGAGGCCCTGGACGCCGTGCTCGCCGCACTCGGCGACGACGGAGGGCACCTGATCGGCGGGCACGGCCACGACGGCGAGGTCGACGGGCCCGTCGATGCCGAGGACGGAGCGGTGGGCCGGCACGCCCTCGGGGTCGAGCCGCGTGGTGCCCTCGGGGAAGGCGTGGTTGACGGCGTGGAGCCGCCCGGTGAAGCCGCCCGCCAGCAGGTTGCGCAGCACGGCCCGGCCCATGCCGCCCGGCGCGCGGCCGGTGCCGATGACGGCCACGGAGCCGGGGGCGAGCAGCCGCTGCACCGAACGGGCCTCGGCGCGCTGCTCACGGGCCCGCTGGACGGCCAGGGAGCGGTCGGTGGGCTCCAGGTCCAGTTCGAGGCGCACGACGCCGTCCTCGAAGCTGCGCTTCTGGGTGTAGCCCGCGTCCGTGAACACCTTGATCATCTTGGTGTTGGCGGGCAGCACCTCGGCGCTGAAGCGCCGGATCGCGCGCTCGCGGGCCACGGCGGCGATGTGCTCCAGGAGGGCGGAGGCGACGCCGCGGCCCTGGTGGGCGTCCTGCACGAGGAAGGCGACCTCGGCCTCGTCGGCGGGCTCGGAGGCCGGCATGCCGCGGCCGTCGATGCGGTCGTAGCGCACGGTGGCGATGAACTCGCCGCCGACGGTGGCGGCGAGGCCGACGCGGTCGACGTAGTCGTGATGGGTGAAGCGGTGCACGTCCCGGTCGGAGAGGCGGGGGTAGGGGGCGAAGAAGCGGTAGTACTTCGACTCGTCCGAGACCTGCTCGTAGAAGCTCACCAGGCGCTGGGCGTCGTCGGGGGTGATGGGGCGCAGGTGCGCGGTGCCTCCGTCGCGCAGCACGACGTCGGCTTCCCAGTGGGTGGGGTACGGGTGCTCGGGCCCGGACCGCGCCGGCGTCGTCTGCATGGGGCCAGCGTAAGGCCGGGCACGGACATCGGGAGCGCTGCGCCGGAGCACTCCGGGCACCGTGAGACACTGGTCTAGACAACTTCTCCGACTTGAAGGGCAACACCATGGCTGAGCGCCGCGTCAACGTCGGCTGGGCCGAGGGCCTGCACGCCCGTCCTGCGTCGATCTTCGTCCGTGCGGCGACCGCCGCCGGCGTCCCCATGACGATCGCCAAGGCCGACGGCAACCCGGTCAACGCCGGCTCCATGCTGGCCGTGCTGGGCCTGGGCGCCCAGGGTGGCGAGGAGATCGTCCTCGCCAGCGACGCCGAGGGCGCCGAGGCCGCCCTGGACCGTCTGGCGAAGCTGGTCGCCGAGGGTCTCGAGGAGCTCCCGGAGACCGTCTGATTCGACGGAATCACGCGCGGCGGGGCCGCGGCGGCCGATTGAGGGCCGCCGCGGCCCCGTTGTCGTTTTCCCGGCCGCACCCCGCGCACCCCATTCACACCCCGCGTGCGCCCGCGTGAAATCCATGGCATTCCAGCGGTAACAGCCGGGCATTCCTTTGGCGGAAGTTCGGCTGGAGATGGTTCCCGCGGTAACACCGGACGTAAATGGGCACACCCCCGGGAAGCCGGGCCGGGAACCCCGGGATCAGGAACCGGAGATCACCGTTCGCACGGCCGGGCCCGTATTCCGCACGCGGGCCGCCGGCACGGTGCGGCGCAGCCGGAATTCCCCCGGCGACCGGTCCGCACGGGCCGCCGCGATGGCCCGGGCCCGCTCCGCGTCGCCGCGGGCGACGGCGTCCACGAGGGCGCCGAGCACCTCCCAGGTGTCGACGGGGCGCGCGGGCGGCTCCGCCGCGTACACCCAGGCGATCTTGAGCCGGAGCTGGGTGAGCAGGCCCGCGAGGCTCGGGCTGCCGGACGCCTGGGCGAGGGTCTCGTCGAACCAGTCCCCGAGCGGCCGCAGCTCGCCCGTACGCCCGCCACGGGCCCGCTCCTGGCCGAGCCGCACCAGACCGCGCAGCACCTTCAGGTGCGCCTCCGTACGGCGCTGTGCGGCGCGCGCGGCGCCCAGCGGCTCCAGCAGGGCGCGGACCTCCAGCAGATCGGCGGCCTCCTGCTCGGTCGGCTCCGCGACGCAGGCGCCCGCGTGCCGCCGGGTGGTCACGAACCCCTCCGAGGCCAGGGTGCGCAGCGCCTCGCGCACGGGCACGCGCGAAACGCCGTAGCGGCGCGCGAGGACTTCTTCGGTGAGCCTGCTGCCGGGCGGAAACGTGCCCGAAACAATGTCGTCACGGATCGCCGTGCACACGGCGTGCGCGGAAATGCGACGGCCGCTCTGATTTGCTGTGCCATCACCGTTCACGTACGGCCCCGCATGGGTGAACCTCCGCATAACCCCCGCGAAACGCGGCCGATTGACGCCTGTTCAGCGACTCTATTGCAGCCGCCCGCGATTTCCGACGGCGCACGTGAAGTCATCGATATGTTTTGGCCAACACGAGGATACGACGAAGGCCCCGGCCGGTGGGCCGGGGCCTTCATCAGGCGAATGTGCCGCGCGGGGCGCGGGCGGGTGCGTCAGAGGTTGACGCCGTGCTCGCTGAGGTACGCGACCGGGTCGATGTCGGTGCCGTACGTGGCGCCGGTGCGGGCCTCGAAGTGCAGGTGCGGGCCGGTGACGTTGCCCGTGGCGCCGGAGAGGCCGATCTGCTGGCCGGCGGTGACCGACTGGCCGACGCTGACGTCGATGGACGACAGGTGGCCGTACTGCGTGTAGGTGCCGTCGTTGTGCTTGATGACGACGTTGTTGCCGTAGGCGCCGCCGTAGCCGGCCTCGACGATGGTGCCCGCGCCCACGGCCTGGACCGAGGTGCCGGTCGCGGCGTGCATGTCGATGCCGGTGTGGCTGCCGGAGGACCACAGGCCGCTGGAGGCCTTGTAGGACGTGGAGACGTACGAGCCGGCGATCGGCGAGACGAAGGTGTTGAGGCGCTTGCGCTCCTGCTCGCGGGCGACGCGCTCCTGCTCCTTGCGCTCGGCCTCGGCCTTGCGCTTGGCCTCGTCCGCGGCCTTCTTGACGTCGGCGGCCTGCTGCTTGGCAGCGGTCTCGGCCTCGTGGACGGCGGTGTTCTCGGCTGCGGCGCTGGTCTGGACCTGGGCCTGCTCGCCGATGCGGCCGGCCGTGTCCTCGCCGATGACGACGGCCTGGGTCAGGCCGGTGTCCTCGGTGGGGCGCTGGGTCTCGTCGGGAGAGGCGGCCATCGCCGGGGCGGCGAGGCCCGCGACGACACCGGTGGCGGCGAGGGTGGCTATGCCCGCCGCGTTCGCGCTGACGCGAACGGCGCGGCTCGGCTTGCGGTGCTTCCCGGTGGCACGAGTGAACGCCATTGGTGAGGCTGGTCCTTTCCTTCCCTCTCGCCTACCGGGTTAGCTGACGGGTTCGGAGCAGGAAGGTCTCCTACGGATCCCTCCGGAAAGGGGCCCGATTCACCCCAGGGACACTTGGGTCCCCGGCTCCCCTGGCTCGCGCCGTACGGGGACTCGGCGATGTCTGCCCGGGCCGCGGATGCGACGCACATCTGACGGACAGACGCTTTGACGCTAGACGCCGCCACTTTCGATCGGCAAACAGAAGCCCCGTTTTGTGGCCCACGCCACAACGCAGACGTGCAACCACTCCGCTAAATCGGACATTTGGCAGGCACGCACGCCTCAGGAGCGCGCGTGCCTGCCGGTTGACGGGCCGACCGGCGCGGCCGGCCCGCCGGGGCTTCAGCCCGTGATCACGGTCACTTCGCCGATGCCGAGGGCCCGGACGGGCTCCTCGATCTGCGCGGCGTCACCGACGAGCACCGTCACCAGGCGGTCGACCGGGAAGGCGCTCACCACGGCGGCGGTGGCCTCCACCGTGCCCGTCGCGGCGAGACGCTCGTACAGGTGCGCCTGGAAGTCGTCCGGCAGGTGCTGCTCGACCTGGTCGGCGAGGGTGCCCGCGACGGCCGCCGCCGTCTCGTACTTCAGCGGGGCGACGCCGACGAGGTTCTGCACGGCGGAGTCGCGCTCCTCGTCCGTCAGGCCCTCGGCGGCGAGGGTGCGCAGGACGGTCCACAGGTCCTCCAGCGCGGGGCCGGTGGAGGCGGTGTCCACCGAGCCGCTGATGGCGAGCATGGCCGCGCCGGTGCCCTCCGGGGTGGACAGCAGCACCTGGCCGAAGGAGCGCACCCCGTAGGTGTAGCCCTTCTCCTCGCGCAGGACGCGGTCCAGACGGGAGGTGAGGGTGCCGCCCAGGCAGTACGTGCCGACGCTCTGGGCGGGCCAGACCTGACCGTGCCGGTCGGCGCCGATGCGGCCGATGAGGAGCTGCGTCTGGACCGCGCCGGGGCGGTCCACGATGACGACGCGGCCGGTGTCGTCCGCGGTGACCGGCTTGAGCGGGTACGGCTCGGCCGGGGAACCCGTCCAGGCGCCGAGGGAGTCGGCGAGGGCCTCGTCGAGGTCGACGCCGGTGAAGTCGCCGACGACCACGGCGGTCGTCGTGGCGGGACGCACGTGGGCCTCGTAGAAGGCCCGCACGGAGGCGGCGTCGATGCGGGCGACCGTCTCCTCGGTGCCCTGGCGCGGGCGGGACATCCGCGAGCCGGCCGGGAAGAGCTCCTTGGAGAGCGCCATGGCGGCCCGGCGGGCGGGGTTGGCCAGCTCGTGCGGGATCTCGTCCAGGCGGTTGCCCACCAGGCGCTCGACCTCGTGGTCGGGGAAGGCGGGGGCGCGCAGCGCGTCGGCCACGAGGCCGAGAGCCTTGCCGAGCCGGGAGGCGGGGACCTCCAGGGACAGGCGCACGCCGGGGTGGTCGGCGTGGGCGTCGAGGGTGGCGCCGCAGCGCTCCAGCTCGGCCGTGAACTCCTCGGCGGTGTGCTTGTCGGTGCCCTCGGACAGGGCGCGCGCCATGATGGTGGCGACGCCGTCGAGGCCCTCCGGCTCCGCGGCGAGGGGGGCCACCACGTTGATGTCGACGGCGACGACCTGCTGGCCCGGGCGGTGGCAGCGCAGCACCGTCAGGCCGTTGGGGAGCGTGCCGCGCTCGGGGGCGGGGAAGGCCCAGGGGGCCGCGGTTCCGGCCCGGGGCCGAGGGTGGAAGTCCATGGAAGGCTGGGCGGTGTCAGCGGCCAGGGCGTCGCTCACTTGGCCGTCTCCTCTTCTGCTTCGGCGTTCTCGTCGGCGGCGGGGGCGGCCGGCTCGGTGGGCTCGTACACCAGCACGGCGCGGTTGTCGGGGCGCAGGCGGGCCTGGGCGACCTGCCGCACCTCCTCCGGCGTGATGTCCAGGACGCGCTGCACGGCGGTCAGGGCGAGCTGCGGGTCGCCGAACAGCACCGCGAAGCGGCACAGTTCGTCGGCGCGGCCGCTGACGGTGGAGAGCCGGTCCAGCCACTCGCGCTCCAGCTGCGCCTGGGCGCGCTCCATCTCCGCGGGGGTCGGGCCCTCGGCGGCGAAGCGGGCGAGCTCCTCGTCGACGGCGGCCTCGATGCCGGCCACCTCGGCGCCGCCGGACGCCTTGACGTCCAGCCAGCCCAGCGAGGGGGCGCCGGCGAGCCGCAGCAGGCCGAAGCCGGCGGCGACGGCGGAGCGGTCGTGGCGGACCAGGCGGTTGTGCAGGCGGGAGGACTCCCCGCCGCCGAGGACGGTGACGGCCAGGTCGGCGGCGTCGGCCTCGCGGGAGCCGTCCTGCGGGAGGCGGTAGGCGGCCATCACGGCGCGGGCCGGGACCTCCTCGCGGACGACCTGGCGCAGCTCCTCGCCGATGACGTCGGGCAGGCTGCCGTCGCGCGGGGGCTGCTTGCCGTCGTGCGCGGGGATCGAGCCGAAGTACTTCTCGATCCAGGCGAGGGTCTGCTCGGGGTCGATGTCGCCGACGACCGACAGGACGGCGTTGCCCGGGGCGTAGTAGGTGCGGAAGAAGGCGCGGGCGTCCTCCAGGGAGGCCGCGTCCAGGTCGGCCATGGAGCCGATCGGGGTGTGGTGGTACGGGTGGCCGTCCGGGAAGACCATGGCCGTCAGCCGCTCGAAGGCGGTGCCGTAGGGGACGTTGTCGTAGCGCTGGCGGCGCTCGTTCTTGACGACGTCGCGCTGGTTCTCCATCGACTCGTCGTCGAGGGCGGTGAGCAGGGAGCCCATCCGGTCGGCCTCGAGCCACAGGGCCAGCTCCAGCTGGTGCGCCGGCATGGTCTCGAAGTAGTTGGTGCGCTCGAAGCTGGTGGTGCCGTTGAGGGAGCCGCCGGCGCCCTGAACCAGCTCGAAATGGCCGTTCCCCTTGACCTGTGCCGAGCCCTGGAACATAAGGTGCTCGAAGAGGTGGGCGAGACCTGTGCGGCCCTTGACCTCATGGCGCGAGCCGACGTCGTACCAGAGGCAGACGGCGGCGACCGGGGTCAGGTGGTCTTCGGAGAGCACCACCCGCAGGCCGTTGGCCAGGCGGTGCTCGGTCGCTGTGAGGCCGCCGGTACCGGCCTGTTGCGTGGCCGTGTGACCCATGGGCATGTACGTCCCTTCGATCGCTTGAAATCTCGCGCCGGTGCGCGATGACTCGCGTGATGAGCAGTGCTGTCACTGTATGCAAGCGCGCTGACATCCGGCGAAGTTCCCGGCGCGGTGCCCCCTTACGGACGGGTCGTGTCCGGTGTTGTCAGTGGCGCGGTCCACAATGGTCCGCGTCAGCACCCTGCCTCGGCAATCGATCGAAGGAGCCGCAGCCGCGATGGCCCGCCGCAGCACGAAGACCCCGCCGCCGGAGAACTTCGAGGAGCGCATCCTCGACATCGACGTCGTCGACGAGATGCAGGGTTCCTTCCTCGAGTACGCCTACTCCGTCATCTACTCCCGGGCCCTGCCCGACGCGCGCGACGGTCTCAAGCCGGTCCACCGCCGGATCCTCTACCAGATGAACGAGATGGGCCTGCGCCCCGACCGCGGCTACGTGAAGTGCGCCCGCGTCGTGGGCGAGGTGATGGGCAAGCTCCACCCCCACGGCGACGCCTCCATCTACGACGCCCTGGTGCGCATGGCGCAGCCGTTCTCCATGCGCGTGCCGCTGGTCGACGGCCACGGCAACTTCGGCTCCCTCGGCAACGACGACCCGCCCGCGGCGATGCGTTACACCGAGGCCCGGATGGCGTCGGCGACGTCCCTGATGACGGAGTCGATCGACGAGGACACCGTCGATTTCACGCCGAACTACGACGGCAGCGAGCAGGAGCCCGTGGCCCTGCCCGCCGCCTATCCCAACCTGCTGGTCAACGGCTCGTCCGGGATCGCGGTCGGCATGGCGACGAACATGCCGCCGCACAACCTCGGCGAGGTCGTCGCGGCCGCCCGGCACCTGATCAAGCACCCGGGCGCCGACCTCGACACGCTGATGAAGTTCATCCCCGGCCCGGACCTGCCCACGGGCGGCCGGATCGTCGGCCTCGGCGGCGTGCGCGACGCCTACGAGACGGGCCGCGGCACGTTCAAGATCCGCGCCACCGTCTCCGTGGAGACCGTGACGGCCCGCCGCAAGGGCCTGGTCGTCACCGAGCTGCCCTTCACCGTCGGCCCCGAGAAGGTCGTCTCCAAGATCAAGGACCTGGTCGGCTCGAAGAAGCTCCAGGGCATCGCCGACGTCAAGGACCTCACCGACCGCGCCCACGGCCTGCGTCTGGTCATCGAGATCAAGAACGGCTTCAACCCCGAGGCCGTCCTGGAGCAGCTCTACAAGCTCACGCCGATGGAGGAGTCCTTCGGCATCAACAACGTCGCCCTGGTCGACGGCCAGCCGCTGACGCTGGGTCTCAAGGAGCTCCTGGAGGTCTACGTCGACCACCGCTTCGAGGTGGTGCGGCGGCGCAGCGAGTTCCGGCGCGGCAAGCGGCGCGACCGGCTGCACCTGGTCGAGGGCCTGCTGGTGGCCCTGCTCGACATCGACGAGGTCATCAGGATCATTCGATCGAGTGAGAACGCGGCGCAGGCCAAGGAGGCCCTCATCGCGCGCTTCTCCCTCTCCGAGGTGCAGACGCAGTACATCCTCGACACCCCGCTGCGCCGCCTGACGAAGTTCGACCGCATCGAGCTGGAGGGGGAGCGCGACAAGCTCACCGAGGAGATCGAGGAGCTGACGCGGATCCTGGAGTCCGACGCGGAGCTGCGCAAGCTGGTCTCGGGCGAACTGGCCGACGTGGCGAAGAAGTTCGGCACCGACCGCCGTACGGTCCTGCTGGAGTCGGCGGGCGCCCCGGCGTCGGCGGTCCCGCTGCAGGTCGCCGACGACCCGTGCCGCGTGCTGATGTCCTCCACCGGCCTGCTGGCCCGCACGGCCACCGGCGAGCCCTTCCCGCCCGCCGCGGGCGAGGCCAAGCGCGTCAAGCACGACGTGATCGCCTCGGCGGTGCCGGCGACGGCCCTGGGCGAGGTGGGCGCGGTGACGTCGGCCGGGCGCCTGCTGCGGATGCGGGTGATCGACCTGCCGCAGCTGCCGGAGACGGCGGCGGCGCCCAGCCTGGCGGGCGGCGCACCGGTGTCGGAGTTCCTCTCCCTGGCGGACGGCGAGACGGTCGTCTGTCTCACCACGCTGGACGAGTCCTCGCCGGGGCTCGCGATCGGTACGGAGCAGGGCGTCGTCAAGCGCGTGGTCCCCGACTACCCGGCCAACAAGGACGAGCTGGAGGTCATCGCCCTCAAGGACGGCGACCGCATCGTCGGCGCCGCCGAGCTGCGGACGGGCGAGGAGGACCTCGTCTTCATCACCGACGACGCCCAGCTGCTGCGCTATCCGGCCTCGCAGGTGCGGCCGCAGGGCCGGCCCGCGGGCGGCATGGCGGGCGTCAAGCTCTCGGCGGACGCGAAGGTGATCTCCTTCACGGCCATCGATCCGGCGGCCGACGCGGTGGTGTTCACCCAGGCCGGGGCGCGGGGCACGCTGCTGGGGGCCTCGGAGGGCACGGCGAAGCTGACCCCCTTCGACCAGTACCCGCGCAAGGGCCGGGCGACGGGCGGCGTGCGCTGCCAGCGCTTCCTCAAGGGCGAGGACTGCCTCGTCATGGCCTGGGCGGGTGCCGCGCCGGCGCGGGCGGCGGACGCGAAGGGCGCCCCGGTGGAGCTGCCGGAGGCCGACCCGCGGCGGGACGGCTCGGGCACTCCCCTGGCGAAGCCGGTGAAGGCGCTGGCGGGCCCGGTGTAACCGGGCCCGCAGGGCGGGGGCGCCGTGGGCGCCCCCGTCAGCCCTGCGCGTACCGCAGGACGCCCCACATGCTGTTCTCCTCCGCCGGCGGCTCCCCCGCGGCGACGCGGCAGCGGTCCAGCCCGGCCCTCAGGGCCGCCGTGTCGACTCCCCTGCCGATCAGTACGAGCTGGGTGAGCCGTTCCTCGGCCCGTGCCCAGGAGGAGCGGTAGAAGCGCAGGAAGTCGCCCACGGCGTGGACGGTGAACTTGTGCTTGTGCCCGGCTATGCCGAAGTACACGAAGCCCTTGATCCGGTAGAGGCCCTCCGGCCGGCTGTCGAGGAACTCCATCAGCCGCCGCGGGTCCACGGGCTCCTCGGAGACGAACTCGACGCTCTCGTAGGCGGCGTGCAGGTGCCCGTTGCGGCCGCAGCCGTCGTGGCAGTCGTGGCCGTCCTCGTGATCATGATCACAGCTGCCGTGGCCGTGGCCGCAGCCGTCCGGCTCGTCGTCGGCGGCCAGGTCCTCGAAGGACAGCTGGCGCGTCTTCGACGGGTCGTCCTCGCGCGGCTTGCGGTCGAAGAGCAGCTCCGGGTCGATGCGCCCGTACGAGGCGGGCACGACGGGCGTGCCGGGGCCGAGCTCCTCCAGCACGGCGAGGATCTCCCGGCGGGCCTCGTCGCCGACCCGGTCCGCCTTGTTGAGGACGACGAGGTCGGCGATGGCCACGTGGCGGTCGAGCTCGGGGTGCCGGGCCCGGGTGGCGGCGAACTCCGCCGCGTCGACGACCTCGACGAGACCTCCGTAGACGATGTCCTTGTTGTCGCTGGCCAGGATCATCCGGATGACTTCCTGCGGCTCCGCCAGGCCGCTGGCCTCGATGACGATGACGTCGATGCGGGCCGCGGGCCGGGAGAGCCGGTCGAGGAAGCCGTCGAGTTCGCTGGTGTCCACGGCGCAGCACAGGCATCCGTTGCCGAGCGAGACCATCGAGTCGACCTGCCCGGCGACGCTCATCGCGTCGATCTCGATGCTGCCGAAGTCGTTGACGATCGCCCCGATGCGGGTGCCCCCGCTCCTCCCCAGGAGGTGGTTGAGGAGCGTGGTCTTGCCCGATCCCAGGAATCCTGCCAGCACGATGACCGGGATCTGTCGCTTGGCCACGGGGGCGCCTCCATCGTCAGTCGAGCACGGCGGGGACCGGCTGGGGCGGGGGCGGGCCCACGTACCGGGCCGCCGGGCGGATGATCTTCGAGTCGTCCGCCTGCTCCAGGATATTGGCGCTCCAGCCGACGACGCGGGCCGCGCAGAAGGTGGGGGTGAACATCTCGCGCGGCAGACCGCACAGCTCCATGACCACGCCCGCGTAGAACTCGACGTTGGTGTGGAGCTCCCGGCCGGGCTTGAGCTCGGCGAGGATCGCCTCCACCCGGCCCTCGACCTCGACGGCGAAGTCCACGAGGTCCCCGCCGAACTCCAGGGCGATCTCGCGGAGCATCCGGGAGCGGGGGTCCTCGGTGCGGTAGACGGGGTGCCCGAAGCCCATGATCCGTTCGCCCGCGAGGACGCGTTCGCGGATCCAGGAGTCGATGCGGCCGGGGGTGCCGATGGCGTCGAGGGTGTCGAGCGCCCGGCTGGGGGCGCCGCCGTGCAGCGGGCCGGAGAGCGCGCCGATCGCGCCGCACAGGCAGGCAGCGAGGTCCGCGCCGGTGGAGGCGATGACGCGGGCGGTGAACGTCGAGGCGTTGAAGCCGTGGTCGATGGTGGAGACGAGGTACCGCTCGACGGCCCGCGCCTGCCGTGCGCCGGGCTCGGCCCCGGTGAGCATGTAGAGGTAGTTGGCGGCGTGCGGCAGGTCGTCGCGCGGCTCGACGGGCTCCAGGCCGTTGCCGAGCCGGTGGAGGGCCGTGAGCAGGGTGGGGACGGCGGCGCAGGCGGCGAGCGCGGCGGCCTCGCGGCCGGCGGCGTCGGTGTCGTACAGCGGCCGGAGCCCGGACGAGGCGCCCAGCAGGGACAGCGCGGTGCGCAGCCCGGCGAGCGGGCCGGAGGCGGCGCCGGCGCGGGCGATGCCCGGCAGCGCGTCGCGCACGTCCTGCGGGAGCCGGCGCAGGGCCGCGGTCTCGGCGGCGAAGCGGGCCCGCTGCTGCGCGTCCGGCAGGGAGCCGCGGAACATCAGGTGCCAGACGTCCTCGAAGGACCGGGTCTGTGCGAGTTCGACGGCCGAGTACTGGCGGTAGTGGTAGAAGCCCTCCCGGCCGCGGACGTCGCCGAGGGCGGTGTCGGTGACGACGACGCCGGCGAGTCCGCGCGGCACTTCGGTGATCGGCATTGCTGCCCCCTGATCCGTGTTCAGTGATCGATCAAGCCTTGATTGGACTGTCCATGCTTGACTCAATAGTTGTCAATGTTGATTTCAATCAATATGCAGAGGTGGACAGCGGGTGGATAGCGTGTCCTCCATGGCGGATCACAGGACGAAGGACGGCGCGGGCCCGCGGCCGGGGGACGGCGCGGAGCGCGACGGCGCGACGGAGGAGCGGCTGACCACCCGCGAGGTCGCCGAGCGGCTCGGCGTGAAGCCCGAGACGGTCTACGCGTACGTGAGCCGCGGGCAGCTCACCAGCCGCCGCGGCCCCGGCGGACGCGGCAGCACCTTCGACGCGCGCGAGGTGGACGCCCTCGTGCGGCGCGGACGGCGCGAGACGGCGTTCGGCGGCGAGACGGCGATCCGCACGGGCGTCACCCTCATCGAGAAGGGCCGGTACTTCTACCGCGGCGTGGACGCCACCGCGCTCGCGGACCGGTACGGCTACGAGGAGGTCGCGGAGTGGCTGTGGACCGGCCGGCTGCGGCCCGGCACGCGGTTCACCGCCCCGGAGGACGGCCTGATCGCGGCGCTCCGCGCGGTGAGCGCCATGCCCGCGCACAGCGGCCCCACCGACCGGCTGCGGGTGGCGGCGATCGCGGCGGCCGCCGCCGACCCGATGCGCTTCGACCTGTCGCCCGAGGCGGTGCTGGGCACGGCGCGCGGGCTGATCCCGACGCTGGTCGACGCACTGCCGGCCGCCGGGCGGCTGCCCCGCGGGGACGGCGGCGGCACCCCGCTCCCCCGCAGGCTGTGGTCCCGGCTGACCGCGCAGGCGCCCGACGAGGCGTCACTGCGCGCCCTGGAAGCCGCGCTCGTGCTGCTCATCGACCACGACCTGGCCGCGTCCACGCTCGCCGTACGGGTAGCCGCCTCCGCCCGCTCCCACCCCTACGCCGCGGTCTCGGCCGGGCTCGGGGTGATGGAGGGCCCGCTGCACGGCGCGGCGAGCGGCCTGGCGCACCGGATGCTGACGGAGGTGCTGCAGCGGGGCAGCGCGGGGGCGGTCGTGGCCGACCACCTGCGCGGCGGGCGCCGCGTGCCCGGCCTCGGCCACCGCCTCTACCCGGGCCCCGACCCCCGCGCCACCGCCCTGTTCGCCCGGCTGGAATCCGTACCGGCGGCCGCGGACGCGCTGGAGGCGGCGCGCGAGGTCGAGGCCACGACGGCCCGGCACGTGGCCCTGCACGCCAACGTGGACCTCGCCCTCGCCGTGCTGTCGGTCTCCGCGGAGATGCCGCCCGAGGCCGGGGAGACGGTGTTCGCGGTCGCCCGTACCGCCGGCTGGATCGCGCACGCCCTGGAGGAGTACACGGAGCGTCCGCTCCGGATGCGCCCCACGGGCGCCTACTCGGGCCCCAGGCCGCCCCAGCCCATGCCGTGAGGTTCAGCCACCTCCGCAGTGCGCCGTACGATCACCGGCAACTCAGGTTAGGCTTACCTTCGTGAGTACGTGCGCGACCGCCTCCCGCCACCTGTCCGAGCCACTGGCCGGCACCGCCGCCACCGCGCGGACGTGGCTGCTCGTCGAGCAGCCGGGGCCCTGGGGCGCGGACGCGCTGACCTCGAGCCACCTCGACCCCGCCGTCGGGCGGGCGCTGGACGCGGCCGCCGAGGGAACGGGCGTCCGGATCGCGCTGATCCGCCGCCCCGGCCGGCACGCCGACTGCCACCAGCCCGGCACCCACCGGGTGTTCGCCGCCCACACCGCCCCGGGCCGCTCCTGGATCCGCACCACCGCGGTCGCCGACCCCGCGGAGCTGACCCGGCTCGACCTCGCCGCGCTCGGCGCGGGCGAGCACGGCGGCCTGTGGGAGGCCTACGAGGGCGACCCGCTGGTGTTCGTGTGCACCAACGGCAAGCGGGACCGCTGCTGCGCCCTGCTGGGCCGCCCCCTGGCCGCCGAGCTGGCCGCCTCCGGCGCGGAGGCCTGGGAGGTCACACACATCGGCGGCCACCGCTTCTCGCCCACGCTCTTCGTCCTCCCGTACGGCTACGCCTACGGCCGCGTCACCGCCCACGGCGTCAAGGAGGTGCTGGAGGCGGTGCGCGACCGCCGGATCGTCACCGGCGACTGCCGGGGCCGCTCCATGTGGGAGCGCCCGGCCCAGGCCGCGGAGCTGGCGGTGCGCGAACTGACCGGCGAGGAGGGCGCGGACGCCCTCGACGTGACGCGCACCGAGGGCGCGGCGCCGCACTGGTCGGTGACCGTCGCCCACGCCGACGGCCGCTCCTGGCGGGTGGCCGTCGAGCAGGGCGCCGCGGAGCCCGCCCGCCCGGAGAGCTGCGGACGGGCGCCGGGCATGCCGGCGCGGATGGACGTCGGGTCCGTCGTCCCGCTCCCCTGAGGCGTCCCCGAGGCGCCCTCCCGAGGCGCCCTCCTGAGGCGCTCTGCCGGGGCTCCCGGCAGAGTCACCCGGCAGGGGTCACCCGGCCTTCTTCACGAACTCCGTGGTGTAGGTCTTCTCCAGGTCCACCTTGGCGTCCTTGAGCGCCGGGTTGAAGGACTTCAGGACCTGGTGGACGGTCTTCGGACCGTCCTCGGGCATCACCCCGTCCTTGGTGAACATCGGCAGCGTGTTCTTGATCGCCTCGACGTAGAGGTCCTTGCCGCCCTTGGCGTAGTCCTCCGGCATCTTGGCCGCGATCTCCTCCGGCGTGTGCTCGGACATCCACCCGAGGGTCTTCACGAAGGCGTTGGCGAGCTTCTGCACGACGTCCTTGTGGCCGTTGACCCAACTGGTGTTCATGTAGAGGCTGGAGGCCGGGTAGAGGCCGCCGAGCGCCGCCCGGGACCCCTCGGGCGTCCGCATGTCGACGAGGACCTTGCCCGCGTCCTTGGCGAGGATCTGCGCGACGGTCGGGTCGGTCGTCATCCCGCCGTCGATGGCGCCCTGCTGGAGCGCGGAGATGAAGGTCTGCCCGGCGCCGACGGCCACGGGCGTGAAGTCGCTGACCTTCACCCCGTTCTTGACGGCCAGGTACTTCGTCAGGAAGTCGGTGGAGGAGCCGAGCCCGGTCACGCCGAGCTTCTTGCCCTTGAAGTCCTTGGGCGAGGTCAGGCTGCCCACGGCCTTCTTGGAGACGATCTCCACCTCCCCCGGCGTCTGCGCGAGCTGCACCACGGACTCCACCTGCTTGCCCTTCACCTGCAGGTCGAGCGTGTGGTCGTAGAAGCCCACGACGCCCTGGACGTCACCGGCGACCAGGGACGTGGTGGCCTGCACGCCCGCGGGCTCGGAGAGCAGGTCGACGGTCAGCCCCTCCTCCTGGAAGTAGCCGAGCCGCTGGGTGAGGACCGCGGGCATGTAGATGACCTTGTCCAGGCCGCCCACCATGATCCTGACGATGTCGCCCTTCGCCGCCTCGATCGCCGAATTCCGCTTGTTCGTCGAGGAGTCGTCGGCACACCCGGCCAGGGTCAGGCACATCACCGCCGCGACGGCGCCCGCACGGGCTCCGGCGGTCTTGCTGAACGTACGCATCGCTGTTCCTTACGGTCGGAGGTTCGCAGGAGGCAAAAACAGGACGTGCAGGGGGGTGGGGATGTGCAGGTGGGGTGAGGGTGATGCAGGGGTGGGGTGGTGCGGGGGGCCGCCGTGCCGTCACTCCCCCGCGCCGGAGCCGCCCGGCTTCCAGCGGAAGAGCTTCCTCTCGGCGAAGGTCAGCAGGCCCTCCGTGAGCAGTGCGACGACGGCGAGGATGGCCATCGCGGCGTAGACGCCCGCCGTGTTGAAGGTGCCCTGCGAGGCGGAGATCAGCAGCCCGATCCCCTTCGCCGCACCGAGGTACTCGCCGACGATCGCGCCGATGAGCGCGAAGCCGAAGCTGACGTGCAGGCTGGTGAAGATCCAGGAGGTCGCGGAGGGGATGACGACCTGCAGCGTCACCCGGCGGTTGCTCGCGCCCAGGATGCGGGCGTTGGCCACCAGGTTGCGGTCGACCTCGCGGGCGCCCTGGAAGGCGTTGAAGAACACGGGGAAGAAGACCAGGACCACCGCCGACGCGACCTTGGACGCCGGGCCCAGCCCGAACAGGATCAGGAAGATCGGCACGAGGGCGATCCTCGGCAGCGCGTTGAGCACCTTGATGTACGGGCTGAACACGTCGGCCAGGAAGCGCACCCGGCCGAGCGAGATCCCGAGCACCACGCCGCCGGCCACGCCGAACACCCAGCCGAGCAGGGCCTCGTAGAGCGTGTACCAGATCTGCTCGCCCAGCGAGCCCTGCGGCGTACCGTGCAGCGTCCACTGGACGATCTGGTCCCAGATCCTCGACGGCATCGAGAAGTTGAACGGATCAATGATGCCGTTGCGGGCCGTCAACTCCCATGCACCCAGCACGAGGGCGAGCACCAGCAGCCGCGCCGCGTACACCGTCACCCTGCGCCGGCGGACGGCCTTGACGCGGGCGGCGGTCCGGTCGCCGGCCGGGTGAGGGCGAGCAGGGATCTTGAAGGACTCGTCCATTTCAAGCACCCCGCCCGAATCAACTGAATTGACCGAATCAACGGACTCAAGCGACACGGGAGGCACCCCTCTCACGGGTGATGCGGACCTCTTCACCGAGGGACGACCAGATCTCGCGGTAGATCTCCACGAACTCCGCCTCCAGGCGGACGGATTCGACCTTGCGCGGCCGGGGCAGCCGGATGGGGAAGACCTCCTTGACGGTCGCCGGCCCGGCGGTCATCACGACGACCTTGTCGGCGAGGGCGATCGCCTCTTCCAGGTCGTGGGTGACGAAGATGACGGAGGCGGCCCGCCCGCCGGGGCGCGAACCGCCCCACAGCTCCAGGAGCTCGTCCGACATCAGGGCCCGGGTCTGTACGTCGAGCGCCGAGAAGGGCTCGTCCATCAGCAGGATCTCCGGGTCGCCCACGAAGGTCTGGGCGAGCGCGACGCGCTTGCGCTGGCCGCCGGAGAGCTGGTGCGGATAGCGGTCGGTGAAGGCCGCGAGCCCCACGCGGCCGAGCCACTCGCGCGCCCGCTCCCGCGCCTCGGCCTTGGGCACCCCGCGGAAGCGCGGGCCCGCCATGACGTTGGACAGCACGGTGCGCCAGGGGAAGACGGCGTCCTGCTGGAAGACGAAGCCGACTTCCGGCCGGATCCCGGTCACGGGGTGGCCGCCGATCAGCACCTCGCCCTCGGTCGGCTCCTCCAGGCCGCTGACCAGCGTGAGCGTGGTGGACTTCCCACAGCCCGTGGGGCCGACGACGGCCACGAACTCGCCTTGTTCCACGGTCAGGTCGAGATCCCGTACGGCCGTGTGCGAGGCGCCCGAGGGCGTACGGAACGCCTTGCTCGCTCCGCGCAGCTCGATCGCCGGGGCGTGGCCCGGCGGGGTGCCGCTGATCATCGTTGCCGCCTCCTCTGTGCAGGTTTCCGGCCATGGGGGTGGCCGGTGGTGGAGGCTAGATGTGACGGGTGGCGCACAGACAGCCTTGTGAGCGCTGTGCGGCTTCAGCGCACGAACCCTGTTCTGCTCGTTTTGCTCGCGGTAGAACAACGAAAGCGCCACGGAACCGGCGGCGGGGGGCAGGACCGGCTACGTTCGGTCCACAGTGCGGAAACGGAACGCCGCTGAAACGGATCTGGGTATTCCGGTTCAGCGCCCGAACGGTCGCCCGGCCGGAGGACGACATCAGGACGAAAGAGAGGGGGACACGCATGCGCCCCCGCTGGCCCCGCCGCGTCTTCGCCCAGGTCCTGCTGGTCCAGCTGCTGATCATCACCGGGGTCGCCGGGCTCGCCGCCGGGCTCTTCCTCGCGCCCCTCGCGGCCCAGCTCGACGACCAGGCCGAGCACCGCGCGCTGGCCATCGCCCAGGCCACCGCCGCCCAACCCGGCATCGCCCACAGCCTGCTGGCCGGACCGCCCTCCCCCGACGGGCCGGTGCAGGCCGACGCCGAACGCATCCGGCTGGCCACCGGCGCGAGTTACGTCGTGGTCGTCGACACCCGCGGCATCCGCTACTCCCACACCGTCCCCGGGCGGATCGGCGAGCGCGTCAGCACCGACCCCGGCCGGGCCCTCGGCGGGCAGGAGTGGACGGGCATCGGGCGCGGCACCCTCGGCCGCTCCGCGCGCGGCAAGGTGCCCCTGCGCGACGGCGAGGGCGCCATCGTGGGCGCCGTCTCCGTCGGCATCGCCTACGACAACGTGCACGCACTGCTGTTGCGCGCCGTGCCGGGCATCCTCATGTACGCGGGTGCGGCCCTCGGCGTCGGGGCGCTCGCCGCGCTCGTCGTCTCCCGCCGGCTGCGCAAGCGCACCCACGGCATCGAACTCACCGAGATCTCCGCCCTCCTGGGCGAGCGCGAGGCCATGCTGCACGGCATCCGCGAGGGCGTGGTCGCCCTCGACCGGCACGGGCGCGTCCGCCTGCTCAACGACGCGGCCGCGCGCCTGCTGGGCATCGGCCGGGACGCCATCGGCCACCCCCTCGACCGCGTCCTGCCGCCGGGGCGCACCACGGACGTGCTGGCGGGCCGCGTGACCGGCACCGACCTGCTGACCGTACGGGACGGGCGGGTGCTGGTCGTCAACCGCAGGGACACCGCCGCGGGCGGCACCGTGGCGACGCTGCGCGACCGCACCGAGCTGGAACAGCTCCGCCGCGAACTCGACGGCACCCGCGGCCTGACCGACGCGCTGCGCGCCCAGGACCACGAGCACGCCAACCGCCTGCACACCATCGTCGGGCTGCTGGAACTGGGCCTGTACGAGGAGGCCGCCGACTTCGTCGCGGAGGTGACCGGGGCCCACCGGGCGACGGCCGAGCAGGTCACCGAGCGCGTCCGCGACCCGCTGGTGAGCGCCCTGCTCGTGGGCAAGAGCGCGGTCGCCGCGGAGCGCGGGGTGGCCCTGCGGGTGAGCCCGGCGACCCGGCTGCCCGACCGGGTCGTGGACCCGCGCGACCTCGTCACCGTGCTCGGCAACCTCGTGGACAACGCCTTGGACGCCACGGCGGGCGCCGCGGCGGCAGCGCCCGCAGCTGCGGAAGGTGCGGAAGGTGCGGAGGGGGACGTGCCGCACGACGCGCCGTTCGTGGAAGTGGAGCTGCGGGCCGTCGGGGAGACGCTCGTCGTCCGGGTGGCGGACAACGGGCCCGGGGTGCCGTCCGCGGCCCGCGAACTGGTCTTCACCGACGGCTGGTCCACCAAGGAGGCCGCCCCGCACCGCCGCCGGGGCCTCGGCCTCTCGCTCGTACGGCGGCTGGCCGAGCGGTACGGCGGCTCGGTGCGGGCCGGCGAACGCGACGGCGGCGGCGCCGTGTTCACCGTGGAACTTCCCGAAGCGCTGCGCTTACCCGCCCACTCGGCCCACCCGGCCCACTCAGCTCGCTCGAAGGGGTGAACGATGATCGAGGTCCTGGTCGTGGACGACGACTTCCGCGTCGCCGAGATCAACGCCGCGTACGTGGCGCGGGTTCCCGGCTTCCGCGTCGGCGCCAAGGCCCACAACGCGGCACAGGCCATGGCCGTGCTGGAGAAGGGCGGCATCGACCTGGTGCTGCTGGACCACTTCCTCCCGGACGAGACCGGCCTGGGGCTGGTCCGCCGGCTGCGGCAGCTCGGCGACCTCACCGACGTGATCATGGTCACGGCCTCGCGCGACGTCGCGACCGTGCAGGCCGCCATGCGCTACGGGGCCCTGCAGTACCTGGTCAAGCCGTTCACCTTCCCCGGCCTGCGGGTGAAGCTGGAGGCGTACGCACAGCTGCGCCGGACCCTCGACGACGCACAGGAGGCCGGACAGGACCAGGTCGACCGCATCTTCGGCACCCTGCGCACGGCGGCCACCAGCACGCCGCTGCCCAAGGGCCACTCGGCGCCCACGGCCGAGCTGATACGCCAGGTCCTCTCCGACGCCGCGTCCCCGCTGTCGGCGCACGAGGTCGCGGCACGCTCGGGGCTGAGCCGCTCGACGGCGCAGCGCTATCTGAAGCGGCTGGAGGAGTCCGGGCGGCTGAGCCTGACCCTCAAGTACGGCGAGACGGGGCGCCCGGAGCACCGTTACGCGTGGACGGGCCGCTGAGGCGGGCCCCTGCGCGCTGCGGTGAGGCCGGGCCGCTACGCCGCTCCGGCTCCCGTCAGCGAGCGCACTTCCGTCTCGGCGTGGCCGCCCGCGTCGGCCGGTTCGGTCGAGGTCACGGTGCCCAGCCAGCCGGCGAGGAAGCCCAGCGGCACGGAGACCAGGCCGGGGTTCTCCAGCGGGAAGAGCGCGAAGTCCGCGCCGGGGAAGATCGCGCCCGGCCCGCCGGAGACGACCGGCGAGAGGACGACGAGCACGACGGCCGGGACGAGACCGCCGTAGACGGACCAGACCGCCCCGCGGGTGGTGAACCGCCGCCAGAAGAGCGTGTACAGGAGCACCGGCAGGTTCGCGGAGGCGGCGACGGCGAAGGCGAGCCCGACCAGGAACGCGACGTTGAGGTCCTGGGCGAGCAGCCCCAGCCCGATGGCCACCGCTCCGGTGCCGGCGGCCGCGAGGCGCGCGACCGCCACTTCGCTGCGGGGCGTGCGGGCGCGGCGGCTCAGCGTCCGGTACAGGTCGTGGGCGACCGAGGCGGAGGAGGCCAGGGTGATCCCGGCGACGACGGCGAGGATCGTGGCGAAGGCGACGGCGGCGACCACGGCGAAGAGGACCGTGCCGCCGGTGGACCCGGCGCCGCCGCCCAGGTCGAGGGCGAGCAGCGGCACGGCGTTGTTCCCGGAGGGGCCGGCGGCCCGTACGGCGTCCGAGCCGAGGAGCGCGGCGGCGCCGAAGCCGAGCACGATGGTCATCAGGTAGAAGCCGCCGATGAGCCCGATGGCCCAGACGACCGAGCGGCGGGCGGCGCGGGCGGTGGGCACCGTGTAGAAGCGCGAGAGGATGTGCGGGAGCCCGGCGGTGCCGAGGACGAGCGCGAGGCCGAGGCTCACGAAGTCCAGCCGGTCCGTCCAGCCGCCGCCGTACTTCAGGCCGGGGGCGAGGAAGGCCTGCCCGTGGCCGCTGCGGCCGGCCGCCGTGGTGAGCAGGGCGGAGAGGTCGCCGTGGAAGCGCAGGAGGACCAGGACGGTGAGCGCGACCGTGCCGCCCAGCAGCAGGACGGCCTTGACGATCTGGATCCAGGTGGCGGCCCGCATGCCGCCCAGGGTGATGTAGACGACCATCAGCACGCCGACGCCGACGACGGTCCAGGCGCGGGCGCGCTCGCCGGTCCCGCCCAGCAGCAGCGTCATCAGACCGCCGGCGCCGACCATCTGGGCGACGAGGTAGAGGACGGAGACGGTGACGGAGGAGGCTCCGGTCGCGATCCGGACCGGGCGCTCGCGCAGCCGGGTGACCAGGACGTCCGCGAGGGTGAACCGGCCGCAGTTGCGGACGAGTTCGGCGACGAGGAACAGCACGACGAGCCAGGCGACCAGGAAGCCGACGGTGTAGAGGATGCCGTCGTAGCCGTAGAGGGCGATGAGGCCGGTGACGCCGAGGAAGGAGGCGGCGGACATGTAGTCGCCCGCGATGGCGAAACCGTTCTCCATGGGGCTGAAGAGCCGCCCGCCCGCGTAGAACTCCTCCGGCGAGCCGCGGCGCTCGCGGCCCACCCAGGTGGTGATGGCCAGCGTGACGAGGACGAAGACGCAGAACAGCGCGAGCGCGAGGGTGTGGTGATTGCCCGTCATGCGCCCTCGCCCCGGGCGCGGACCGGCCGGGCCCCGCAGCGCGGCCCCGGCTCCGGCCCCGGCTCCGGCCCCGGCTCCCTGGCGGCCGGGAGGAGGCGGGCCTGCTCCTGGCGGGTCTCCAGGGTGACCGCCCAGCGCAGCTCCAGCGCCGCGGGGTCGCGGTGCAGCCGTGCGTGGCGGGCGTAGGCCCAGGTCAGCAGGAACGTCGTGACGAACTGGGCGAGCCCGGCGAGCATGGCGACGTTCAGCGCGCCCGCCACCTGCCGGGCCATCAGGCCGGGGGCCGCGGTGGCCGTCACCACATACGCCAGATACCACAGCAGGAAGGCGGCGGCCGCCGGGAAGGCGAACCGGCGGTACCGGCTGCGTACTTCCCGGAACGCCGCACCGCGCTGGACCTCGCTGTAGACGTCCGGCGCGGAGAGGGCGCCGACCGGCTGAATCGTTCCGGCATCGGTGCTTCCGGTACTGCCTCTGTCGTGTTTCTCCACCGCACTCTCCTCGGATCCCGAGCCCGGTCGACGACTGCCGGGTTGACAGCCGTCACCCGCAGCCGGGGAACCCAAGGATGGACAGAACGCCGGGTTGCGGACCCGGCCGTCGCCCCGACGTTCACCCCATCAGGTGATGGATGCCTCCGGGGGCCGTGCGATGCCGTGCCGGAAGGCATAACGCATGGCCGGGGCCCGGCCGGGCCGGACCCCGCAGGAGGGGAAACGGGTTCAGGCGTCGATGCGGGAGCGGTCCAGGGTGGCCGCGGAGTTCGTGATGAACTCCTTGCGGGGTGCCACCTCGTTGCCCATCAGCAGGTCGAAGGCGCGCTCCGCCGCCTCCAGGTCGCTGATGTTGATCCGGCGCAGGGTGCGGTGGCGCGGGTCCATCGTGGTCTCCGCCAGCTGGTCGGCGTCCATCTCACCGAGACCCTTGTAGCGCTGGATGGAGTCCTTGTAGCGCACGTTCTTGCGCTCGAGCTCCAGCAGCGTCTGCCGCAGCTCGGCGTCCGAGTACGTGTAGATGTACTTGTCCTGCCCCTTCTTGGGGTGGGTGAGCTCCACGCGGTGCAGCGGGGGCACCGCGGAGAAGACCCGCCCCTCCTCGACCATCGGGCGCATGTAGCGCTGGAAGAGGGTGAGCAGCAGACAGCGGATGTGCGCGCCGTCGACATCGGCGTCGGCGAGGAAGATGACCTTGCCGTAGCGGGCCGCGTCGATGTCGAAGGTCCGGCCGGACCCCGCTCCTATGACCTGGATGATCGCGCCGCACTCGGCGTTCTTGAGCATGTCCGAGACCGACGACTTCTGGACGTTGAGGATCTTGCCGCGGATCGGCAGCAGCGCCTGGAACTCGGAGTTCCGCGCGAGCTTGGCCGTGCCGAGCGCCGAGTCGCCCTCAACGATGAACAGCTCGCTGCGCTCGACGTCGTCGCTGCGGCAGTCGGCGAGCTTGGCCGGCAGCGACGAGGACTCCAGGGCGGTCTTCCGCCGCTGGGCCTCCTTGTGCTGGCGCGCCGCGATACGGGTGCGGGCCGCGGCGACGACCTTCTCCAGGACGGCCCGCGCCTGCTGCTTGGCGTCGCGCTTGGTGGAGGTCAGGAACGCCTTGAGCTCCTTCGCGACCACGTTCGCCACGATCCGGGAGGCGGCGGAGGTGCCCAGGACCTCCTTGGTCTGCCCCTCGAACTGCGGCTCGGCCAGGCGTACGGTCACGACCGCCGTGAGCCCCTCCATGGCGTCGTCCTTGACGACGTCGTCCTCGGCGACGCGCAGCAGCTTCGACGAGCGCAGGACCTCGTTGACGGTCTTGGTGATCGAGCGCTCGAAGCCCGTCACATGGGTGCCGCCCTTGGGCGTGGCGATGATGTTGACGAACGACTTGACCGTGCTGTCGTAGCCCGTGCCCCAGCGCAGGGCGATGTCCACGCCCAGCTCGCGGGTGACCTCGGTGGGGGTCATGTGGCCGCGGTCGTCCAGGACCGGCACGGTCTCCTTGAAGGTGCCCTGCCCGCTCAGCCGCAGGATGTCGCAGACGGCCTTGTCCTGCGCCAGGTACTCGCAGAACTCGCTGATGCCGCCGTCGTAGTGGAAGACCTCCTCGGTGGCCTGCTCGCCGTCGATGCCGCGCTCGTCGCGGACGACGATCGTCAGGCCCGGCACCAGGAAGGCGGTCTGGCGGGCCCGCCCGTAGAGGGTCTCCAGCGAGAGCTTGGCGTCCTTGAGGAAGATCTGCCGGTCCGCCCAGTAGCGGACGCGGGTGCCGGTGCGGGCCTTGGGGATCTTCTTCCCCTTGAGCAGGCCGTTGGCCGGGTCGAACGGGGCGTCCGGGCCGGACTCGGTGAAGATGCCGGGGACGCCGCGGCGGAAGCTGATCGCGTGGGTCCTGCTGTTGCGGTCGACCTCGACGTCCAGGCGCGCGGAGAGCGCGTTGACCACCGAGGCGCCGACGCCGTGCAGACCGCCGGACGCCGCGTAGGAGCCGCCGCCGAACTTGCCGCCCGCGTGCAGCTTGGTCATGACGACCTCGACGCCCGACAGCCCGGTCTTGGGCTCGACGTCGACGGGGATGCCGCGGCCGTTGTCGCGCACCTCCACGGAGCCGTCCTCGTGGAGGATCACGTCGATGCGGTCGCAGTAGCCGCCCAGGGCCTCGTCGACGGAGTTGTCGATGATCTCCCAGAGGCAGTGCATGAGGCCGCGGCTGTCCGTCGAGCCGATGTACATGCCGGGCCGCTTGCGGACGGCTTCCAGGCCTTCGAGGACGAGCAGGTGCCGCGCGGTGTAGTTGGACCCGTCCCGGTCTGCCCCGGTCAGCAGCGCAGTGGACGGCACGGACGTTTCGGCGGTCACGCGGGTTCGCTCCTCGCTGAATTTCTTTTCGGCCCCGGTCGGGCGGGCCGGCGGCCCGGTTGCCGTTCAGAGGGTACCGATGCCTGGTAGAGCCTTTGTGCAGCCACCCGTGGGAACGCCCATGCTAGTCCAGCGATCGATCACACGTTCGATGACACGATGGAGTGACGTGCACATCACGTTCCCTTGGAGGCATGAACCATTTAGGCTCCGGGCACGTCCTCAAGAACACCGGCAAGCCGGCCGGGAGGACGAAAGCCCCCAGCGATGTGAAACCGTAGGCCCACGCAATACGGCTCATTCGCCGCCAACCGTCAAGATCTGGCCGACTCGGAAGCGACTCGGAAGGAACTTTCGAGGAAAAGCCGCGAGCGGGAACGTTTTCGGCCTGGTTGGATGTTGACCCTGGTACGACAGCTCGTCGAGCTAGAGAAGAGGCGACGTGACTACTGTTCTGACCCCCGCGAGCCCGCTGACGGCCGCTGACCGCTGCGACCGGTGCGGCGCTCAGGCCTACCTGCGCGTCGTTCTCATGAGCGGCGGTGAACTGCTCTTCTGCGCCCACCACGGGCGTAAGTTCGAGCCAGAACTCAAGAAGATCGCCGCGGAAATACAGGACGAGACGGAGCGGCTCACCGCCTCCCCGGCGTCTGCGCCCGAAGAGGACCGCTGAGTCCGTAGCGGAACGCTGACACATCGCATCCGACGACGAGCGAGGTCCGGTCCCTCATAGCCGGACAGCCGCGGGCGGCTGCCCCCACCACGGGGGAAGCCGCCCGCTCTCGTACGCTCCTGCGCACCTTCGCGGTGTGGTGCTGCTGCCGCCGGTGCTTCTGCGGCTGCGGTGCCGCTGCCGCCGCTGCCCCCTGCTGAGCGGCGGGAGCGGCCGGCTGGGCGACCGGAGGCCGGCCCTGACCCGCGGGCGTCTGCGCCGACGCGGCGCCCTCGCCGCTGTGCGCCGCCACCAGCGCCGTGTAGGCCGACATCCGCGTATAGACCCCCGGGTACTGCGGCTGCCCGCAGCCCGCCCCCCAGGAGACCAGGCCAACGAGCTTGCCCTGCGCCACGAGCGGCCCGCCGCTGTCCCCCTGGCAGGCGTCCCGCCCGCCGAGCGGCGCCCCGGCGCACAGCATGGAGGCCCGCCGGAAGACGCCGTCGGCACTCCCCGGGTACGCCCGCTCGCACGCCGCGTCCTGCAGGACCCGCACCCTCGCCCCGCGCAGGATCTCCGAGTACGTGCCGTTGCCGATCACGTCGCCCCAGCCGTAGACCGTGGCCTTGGCGCCCACCCGGTAGGCGGCGTCGCCCTGCTGCGCCACCGGGATCACATAGCTCTCCGGCACCGGATTGCGCAGGGTGAGCACGGCCAGGTCTCCCGCGTTGGTCGCCGGGTCGAACCCCGGGTTGACCCAGGTCTCCCGCGGCTCCACCTCGGCTCCGACCGCACCCCGCAGATCGTCGCGGCCCACGATGACCCGCAGGTCCCTCGCCTCGCTCACGTCGACGCCGAGCACCTCACGGCTCAGGCAGTGCGCCGCCGTGACGACCGTCCTGCGGCCCACCAGGACCCCGCCGCAGAACTGCCCGGCCCTGGCAGCCCCGAACCGCTGCCGGCTGCCCAGAGCCACCACCCAGGGCGCCTCCGAGGCCCTCACGGCCTGCCCTCCGACGACCGCACGGTCCGCCACCGCCGGGGCCGGGACCGCGAAGACCAGGGCGATCGATCCGGCCAGCAGACAGCTCAGCGAACGCATACGATCTCCTGACTCCACGGGGTTCCTTGCACACCCAGAGTCAACCCGCACGGCGATCGGCGCATCCGGAACCTGGACGGCATGCCTCCGGATCGGCCGCACTGTCACCCGTACAGCCCGCAGGGCCCGGCTCCTCGGGGAGAGGTGCCGGGCCCTGCGGGGTCGTCGTCCGTCCGGTCCTAGTCCAGGTAGTCGCGCAGGACCTGGGAACGGGACGGGTGGCGCAGCTTGGACATCGTCTTCGACTCGATCTGACGGATGCGCTCACGCGTCACCCCGTAGACCTTGCCGATCTCGTCGAGGGTCTTCGGCTGGCCGTCGGTCAGGCCGAAGCGCATGGAGACCACGCCCGCCTCGCGCTCGCTGAGCGTGTCCAGGACGGAGTGCAGCTGCTCCTGGAGCAGGGTGAAGCTAACGGCATCGGCCGGCACGACCGCCTCGGAGTCCTCGATGAGGTCACCGAACTCGCTGTCGCCGTCCTCACCCAGGGGGGTGTGGAGGGAGATCGGCTCACGGCCGTACTTCTGGACCTCGATGACCTTCTCGGGGGTCATGTCGAGCTCCTTGGCCAGCTCCTCCGGGGTGGGCTCGCGGCCCAGGTCCTGGAGCATCTGGCGCTGGACGCGCGCGAGCTTGTTGATGACCTCGACCATGTGCACCGGGATACGGATGGTGCGGGCCTGGTCGGCCATGGCGCGCGTGATGGCCTGGCGGATCCACCAGGTCGCATACGTGGAGAACTTGTAGCCCTTGGTGTAGTCGAACTTCTCGACCGCGCGGATCAGACCGAGGTTGCCCTCCTGGATCAGGTCCAGGAAGAGCATGCCGCGGCCGGTGTAGCGCTTGGCCAGGGAGACCACAAGGCGGAGGTTGGCTTCCAGGAGGTGGTTCTTGGCGCGGCGCCCGTCCTCGGCGATGATCTCCAGCTCGCGCTTGAGCTTGGGGGCGAGCTTGTCGGAGTTCGCCAGCTTGTCCTCGGCGAACAGGCCCGCCTCGATGCGCTTGGCGAGCTCGACCTCCTGCTCGGCGTTGAGGAGGGGAACCTTGCCGATCTGCTTCAGGTAGTCCTTGACCGGGTCGGCGGTGGCGCCGGCGACGGCGACCTGCTGCGCGGGAGCGTCGTCCTCGTCGTCGTCGGAGAGGACGAAGCCCTTGTTCTCGCCGGTCTCGTCCTCCTCCTCGCCCTTGCCCGGGGTCGGGGTCTCGTCGACGAGGTCCTCGTCGAGGAGCTCGTCGGCGTCCTTCTTCGCGGCGGTCTTCTTGGCCGCCGTCTTCTTGACGGCGGTCTTCTTCGCCGCCGTCTTCTTCGCCGCCGCCTTCTTGGTGGCGGCCTTCTTGGCGGGCGCCTCCGCGCTCTCGTCGTCGCCGTACGCCGCCGAGGCGGACGTGGCGGACGCCGAGGACGCGGTCTGCCTGGCCGTGACCGTCTTGGAGGCGACGGCCTTGGTGGCGGTGCGCTTCGCCGGGCTCTTCGCTGCGACGCTCTTGCGGGTGCGCTTGGGCGCCTCGGCGGCACTGACCATCAGCGTCACACCCTCCTCGTCGAGGACCTGGTTGAGGCTGCGCAGAACATTCTTCCACTGGGTTGGCGGAATCTGGTCAGCCTCGAAGGCCCGACGCACGTCGTCGCCGGCGATCTGCCCCTCGGCCTTTCCCTGCTCGATGAGCGCCATCAGAGACTCGGATTCGGCGATCTCCGGCGGGAGCGTACGGGATGTGCTGGCCGACACGAACAACCTCTCGGAACGATGGAAACGGCTTCCGGCCCCGGTCCGCCCTGGGCGGGGAACCGGTTCCGACGACCGCCGGCATGGATGAACCGACGGCGCGCGGGTGATGAGATGCAGACGGACACAGCGCCCCGGACGAGGCCTGTATTCCCTCCGCGTCCACCACCTCTTTAGTCATCGCACTGCCTCAAGGAGCGTTACGCCCAATCCTCGTGGCCCGAGTCACACCCCAAAACGGAGCGAATGCCCGCCCAACTGGACAGAACACTCCACTTCCTGGCGTCCCGGTCCGAGTTCCGGGAGGGGCGCCGGCGCCACCGGACGGCTCACGGGTGCGGTCGCGCATCCGGCCGCACGCGTGAGCCCTGTCCCGGCCCGGCGCGTGCGGCCCTTCCGTACGAACCCACCCGTACCGTCCCGCTCCTCTGCGCGGTCAGTGCTCGCGGGGCGCGGGCACCACGCGCTCGACGTCCGGGTGGGCGATGAGCAGCTGCCTCATCGCGGCCTCGGCCCCGGACCCGTCGCCCGCGCCGACGGCGTCGACGATGCGGAGGTGGTGCCCGACGCCGGCCTCGGTGGGGCGGTCGCAGCCGCCGGAGGGCGCGCCCGAGACGTGCAGGGCGGAGGAGACGATGCCCGCGAGGTGCTCGAGCATGCGGTTGCCGGCGACCTGCAGGAGCAGGGAGTGGAACTCGGCGTCGGCGCGCGTGAAGGTGAGGGAGTCGCCCTGGGCCAGCGCGTGGCCCATGATCTCGGCCATGTCGGCCAGGCGCTGCTGGACGTCCTCGCGGCCGTGGCCGGCGGCGAGGCGGGCGGCGAGGGGCTCGATGGTCCAGCGCAGCTCGCACAGCTCGCGGCGCTGGTCCTCCCGCTGGGGGCCGAAGGCCCGCCACTCGATGATGTCGGGGTCGAGGAGGTTCCAGTCGCTGACGGGGCGGACGCGGGTGCCCACGTTGGGGCGCGCGCTGACGAGGCCCTTGGCCTCGAGGACGCGCAGGGATTCGCGGACGACGGTCCTGGAGACCTCGAAGCGCTGCCCGATCTCCTCGGGGACGAGCGGGCGGTCGGCGCCCAGGTCCCCGGAGACGATCATCTGGCCGAGCTGCTGCACGAGCTGGCCGTGCAGGCCACGGCCCCGGCTGCCGGCGGCCCGGCGGCCGGCGCGGCTGAGCTCGGCCTCGCCGTCCCAGGCCGGCGGGGCCCCGCGGTCGTGCCCGGAGGCCTCCGCGTAGGAGTAACGGTCAAGCTCGCCCGGGCCTGCGAGGCCGGAGTCGGCGGGGCGAGCCGCGGTCATCATGGTGTGCGCAAGGGTACTCACGCCTCCTTTGTCGGCGACACCTCGAAGTCCCTTGAGGTCTTTGGTGAAAAGCACACGAAAGGGTGATCGCCCATTACCTCACAATTGACGGCCAAACGGACAGAATCGGGCACTCTCCGAGACGACTCATATGCGGAGCGTGATGATGGCGGCCTGCCAACTCCGCACGTGGGAAGGGGCGTCGGGGGTCCGCGGCCCCGCGGCGGCGGCCCTCATCGCGGCCTGCCGCGGAACACCGCGAGGACGTAGGCCCCGAGAAGTGCCGTGAGTGACAACGCGAGCGCCCAGCCGACCGGTTGCGACACCAGCCGCAGGGCGGTCGAGACGCCCCGGTCCATGCCCGAGGGCCACTGCACGACCGCGGCCGCGCGCAGCCGCTCCGGGAGCCCCACGAGCGAGCGGGCCGCGGGCTCGGCGAGCACACTGCCCAGGACCGGCACCACGAGCGTCGGCACGGCGAGCACCGCGACCAGCCCGAGCGCCGCCGACCGGAAGAGCCCCGCGGCCAGCAGCCCCGCCCACGCGCAGCCCAGGGTGAGCGCGGCCCAGCCGGCGAGCAGGACGGCCCAGTCCCGCGGGAGGGAGACGACCTCGTCGCCGAAGAGCAGCCCGAGGACACCGGCGTCGAGGAAGAGGGAGGCGAGGGCGAGGAGGACGGCCGCCACGGCGCTGACGGCGAGCTTGGCGGCGAGCAGGCCGAGCCGGCGCGGGACGGTGCCCTGGTCCGGAGCGAGGGCGGGATAGCGGAACTCCTGGCCGAAGGCCATCGCGCCGATGAGCCCCGCCCCGAAGACCGCCGGGGGCAACGGCAGCAGGGCGGGCCAGCCGGTGAGCACGCGGGGCGCCGGGGCGGACCCCGCCCGGGCGAGGAGGATGGACACGAGCAGGGAGGCCGCGAGCGCGGCGGCCGCCACCAACCAGCCGGTCCGCACGCCGGTGGCGCGGCGCAGCTCGTAGCGCAGCGGCCATGCGGGGTCGGGGGCCGGGAGACGCGGATGGACGCGGGGGAGCTCCACGGCGAGCTCGGGCGGAACGGCGGTGCCGGGCGTGCCCGCGTGTGCGGACCGCACGACGGGGCCGGGGCGGCCGGGGGACTCCGCTTCCCCGGTGGGCGAGGAGCCGCCCTGCGCGTCCGTACAGGGGTCTGCGGAGGTGTCTGCAGCAGCCTCCGGCGGCGCGGTGCCGGGCGGCGGCGCAGCGGCGTCGGCCCGGCGGCCGTCGGCACGCAACAGCGGGGGCACGGGGCCGCTGTCGCCGATCTCCTCGGTCAGCCGGTGGATGAGGATCCCGTGCCGGTAGGCCGTCTCTCCGACGGCTGCGCAGGTGCTGCCGTAGACCGACAGCCGGCTGCCGCCCTCCTGCACGACCTCCACGGCCTGCAGGCCCTCGGCGGCCTCCGCCAGGTCGGCCTCGGAGGTGAGGGCGTGGGCGAGGCGGGCGGCCAGGGGCGACTGGACGGCGACACGCGGCCGCAGCCGGGTCCGGGAGAACTCGGCCGCCTCCTGGTCGGCGACGAGGCGGCCGTCGTCGATGGTGACGACCCGGTCGGCGATGCGGGCCGCCTCCTTGGGGTCCTGCGAGGTGACGAGGACGGCGCCGCCGTGGTCCGCGTAGGCCCGCAGCATTCCGTGCAGCCAGGCGGTCTCGCGGGGCGAGAGATCGTGCGCGGGCTCGTCCAGGACGAGGGTGTGGGGATCGCCGAGGAGGGCGGCGGCGATGCCGAGGCGCCGGTCCATGCCCAGGGAGAAGTCGCCGAGGTGCTGGCCGGCGAGGCCCGTCAGGCCGACGACCTCGAGGACGTCGTCGGCGCGCTCGGCGGGGACGCCGGCCGCGGCGCTGAGCATGCGCAGGTGCCCGCGGGCGCTGCGGGCCGGGTGACCGGGGACGTCCCCGAGGACGACGCCGATCTCGCGGGTGGGGTGCGGGACCCGGTCGAGGGGGCGGCCGCGGAAGAGCGCGACACCGCGGCCGGGGTCGAGGCGGAGGAGGAGGCGCAGGGCACTGGTCTTGCCCGCTCCGTGGTCACCGAGCAGGACGGTGACCCGGCCGGGGCGGGCCTCGAAGGTGAGGTCGTCGACGGCGGGGAACCGGTTGCGCTGGGGGGCGCTGGTGAGTCCGATGGCCTGGATCATGGCTTCTCTCGCGGGGCGTGAGACGGCTCGGCGGCACCCCTCGGCCCGCTCGGTGACCGAGGCGGCCCGAGGGCGCGGAGGAACTGCGGGGAGGTACGGCAGCACCGTAACCCGCTATGTCCTATTTGCTACGCAATGTAGGCAGTTGCGAGGCGTGTCCCACCCCCGGGCATGCCGGACCGCGGAGTGCCCGGGGCGTGCGGGATCCGGGCGGGACTAGGCCTCGGGGCGCAGCATGGGCGGGTTGAGGAGCGTGGCCCCGCCGGCCCGGAAGAGCTGGGCGGGACGGCCGCCCTGGCGTGTCGTGGTACCGCCGGTGGGGACCAGGAAGCCGGGCGTGCCGGTCACCTTTCGGTGGAAGTTGCGCGGGTCCAGAGCCACGCCCCACACCGCCTCGTAGACCCGGCGCAGCTCGCCGACGGTGAACTCCTGGGGGCAGAAGGCCGTGGCCAGCGAGGAGTACTCGATCTTCGAGCGGGCGCGCTCGACGCCGTCGGCGAGGATCTGCGCGTGGTCGAAGGCGAGGGGGGTCACCTGCTCGCCGTCCCGGCCGTAGCCGACCTCCTGGTCCAGCAGGTCCTCCACCGGCGCCCAGCGCACGCTGTGCGCGTCGCCTCCGGGGCGCGGGGCGGGCAGATCGGGCGCGAGCGCCAGGTGCGCGACGCTCACCACCCGCATGCGCGGGTCCCGCTTCGGGTCGCCGTAGGTGGCGAGCTGTTCGAGGTGGGCCGCGTTGACCGGCGAGGGGCCCGCCGGGTCGTGGACGTTCAGCCCGGTCTCCTCGGCCAGCTCCCGTGCGGCTGCGGTCGTCAGGTCCTCGTCCCCGCGGACGAAACCGCCCGGCAGCGCCCAGCGGCCCTGGTACGGCGGCTCGCCACGGCGGACGGCCAGCGCGCACAGCGCGTGGCGGCGCACGGTGAGCACGACCAGGTCGACGGTGACAGCGAAGGGCGGAAAGGCCGACGGGTCGTAGGGCATGACGCGATCATAGTCGTCTTCCTGACGATAAACAGGGTCTTGTACAGGGCCGGCGAGCGCCCCCTCCGCGAGTTCGGGAATCAACCGGCTCACACCCCCAGCTGCAGGCCGTCGGCGGCTTCCTCGACCATGCCGAGACCGAGCCTGCTGATCCTCATCGCGAACGGCTGCTCCGCGATGCGCAGTCCGGTGAACCTCAGCGCGCCGAGCGGGGCCGTGTGCAGCGGCCGCACCGCCACGCACCCCGCCGGGGCGTCGGGGCGCAGCCCGGCGAGCGCGGTCAGCAAGTGCACCGCTCCCGCGGCGGCGACGGCCGCGGGCCGGCACGCGGCCGGGTGCGGCAGCGGCGCACTCCCGGCGGTGCGCTGCTCCCCGGCGTACATCTCCGGCAGCCGGTGGCCGAAGGCGGCCGCCGCGTCCAGGGTGCCGCGCAGCAGGGCTCCGGCCTCCTTCTCGTAGCCGGCGGAGGCCAGGCCCGCCACGGCCACGGCCGTCTCGTGGACCCGGACGGCACCGCTGCGGTGGCCGAAGGGATTGTGGCCCGGCTCCTTGGCCCCGAGGCTGCGCAGGCCCCAGCCGGAGTCGAGCGCCGGTCCGCCGAGCAGCCGGGCGAGCTGCTCGGTCTGCACCCTGTCGAGCAGGCCCGGTGCCTGCATCCCCCCGCCGAGCAGGCCGGTGTCGAGAAGGTGCGCGGCGGCGCTCCCCAGGTGCGGTATCCGGCGCCCGTCGGGCGTGCGGGCGGCTGCGGGGCGCCCGCCGCCCGGGTCCTCCACCCAGAAGTCCTCGCGGAAGCGCCTGCGCAGCCCGGCCGCCCAGCTGCGCCAGCTCTCGGCGCCGGGGCGGCCGTAGGTCTCCAGGAGGTCGGCCCCGAGCACGGCCGCACGGTGGGCGTGCGCCTGCGTCTCGCAGCGGTACGGCCCGCCGGGCCGGGGATCCGCGAGGTATCCCTCCTCCCCCGCCGCGGCCCGCAGCCACTCGAGGCAGCGCTCGGCCGCGGGCAGCAGCGCCTCCGCCTCCCGCTCGGGGAGCCCCCACCGCCGGGCCTCGGCCAGGACGGCGGGGAACAGCAGCGTGGCCTCGGTGCCGGTGCAGCCGGGAGGCAGGTGGGCCCCGGCGTGGCGCAGCGCCCCGGGGATCCGCCCCTTGTCGGGGCCGGGCCCCGCGATCTGCGTCCGGGCCAGGGTGCGCAGCGTCCCCGCGGCCAGCCGGACCCCGAGGGGGAGCGTCATCCGCGCCGCCCAGAGGGCCTCGGCAGGTGCGAGGCCGCACCGCCAGGGGACGCCGGCCGCCAGGTGGACGTCACCGGGGCCGGCGGGGTCGCGCACGAGCAGTGCCCGGAGGTCGTCGAGGGCGGCGGCGAGCAGTGCGCCCGCCCGGGGGTCGTCGCCCTCGGCCTGCGGATCGCCCCAGGGCGCCGTGGAGGCCCGGCCAGGCGGAACGGCCGCCTCGGGCTGCCGGACCCTGCCGGGCTGCTCGGGCAGGACGCGCAGCTCGATGCTGCGGGTGCCGCCGGGCGGGAGCTCGATCTCCCAGCAGAGCATCCCCGCCGAGGCCAGGGCGTCCCCCGGAGGAGGGTCGGTGGTGACCGCCGCCTGCGCCTCGCCGGTGGACCACCGCAGCCCGGAGGCGTGCACCCCGGCGGGGACCTCGGGCCCGGGCACGCCCGCCGCGACCGCGCCCAGCTCCGCGAGGTCGGTGCCGAGCGACACCTCGACGGGCAGCCGCAGGGGGCGGGCCGCGGTGCTGCGCAAGGCGATCCGCTCCACGCCCTCCGCCGTCCGCAGGCGCTCGACCGTGACGGCGGGGTCGGGGCCCGAGTCGGCAGCGGTCCGCACGGCGCCGACGAAACGGGCCCGGTCGGCGCCGAGCATGCGTCCCTGGACGGGCAGCGGCTCGGCACCGCCGACCTTCAGCCTGCAGCGGGCCAGGAGCCGGCGCCCGCTCCGGTAGAACCCGTCGAGGCCCTGCCCGGTCATCTGCCCGTGCTCCCCGGAGATCGCCAGGGCGGGCAGTGCGACGCAGATCATGGTTGTGTGCACGGGCTGCGGGGCCGGCGGACGCCCCGGAGCGGGGCGTTGCGGCGGGGCGGAACGGGGCCGGGGCGGCTGACCATGGGGGACGATGCCTTGCACTTGACTGCGCTCCCCTGTGGGTGTCCCTGACCGGGACGACGGACGACGTCTGCGGGTTACCCGGATGAACGGCGGTGGCCCTGCCGAGGTCACGGTGTGGACGGCCGCCTGTGTGGGCCAGGGCTTCACTGGGACCGGTCCTCGTGGCTGTGGTCCCTCTTGCGCGTGCTCCTGCGCCGTGCGCGGGGCCTGCCCGCCGGGCCGCCCGAACCGGCGGAGCCGGCAGGGCCGGTGCCGCCGCCGGGCCCGCCCGGCCTCGTCCGGCGCCGGACGGTCCGCGTGGCGCCGGTGCCTTCCGCTCCGGCGGCCGTCGCCGCGGCCTCGATGCGCTCCACCTCGGCCCGGACTGCGTCCTGGAGGGCGCGGTCGGCCTTCTCGTGGCGCAGGCACCGGCGCAGTGGTTCGGGGTCCAGCCCTTCGTTGCACGCGCGGTAGAGCAGCTGGGCGAAGACGTACTCGGGGTCGGCGCCGAGGGCCCGGCTCAGTGCGACGCGTGCCTCCGGCTGGTCGTCGGTGGCCCAGGCCACCCACCCGGCGAGTGCGACGGGCGCGGCCGCGTACTCCGCGTACGGGGGCACGCAGCGGCGGGCGAGGGCGCGCCACAGCCGCAGGACGGCCGGGGCCTGCGGTCCCTCCATCCACTCCGCGGCGTGGTCCCGGGCGACGCGGTCCTGGAGGCCGACGATGACCGTGGCGGCTTCCTCGTCCGTCAGGAGGGAGTCGTCGCATGCGTCGGATGCGGGGCGGCCGGAGAGGGGCGGCGCCGCCTGGAGCCGGTCGGCCAGGGCCCGCGCGAGGGCGAGGGTCTCCTGCCGCACGGGCTCGCAGCCCTCCTCGCCGAGGATCCGCGGGACCATCGCGAAGGCCGCGGCGTCCAGCGCCGTGCGCTGCCTCTCGGCACGGTCGCCCGTGAGGGGTGCGTACCGGTCCTCCATCTCCCGGAGGGTGCCGCGGACCTCGATGCCCGCATAGGTGGCCGCGGCCGCCATGACCGACGTGCCCGGCAGGGAGAGCGGGGTGCCGTCGGGCGGGCAGCAGCGGGGGTCGGGGCAGCAGTACGACCAGAAGCGGCCGTCGGAGATGCACAGGGCCTCGTGCACCGGCATGTCGAGCCGGCCACAGGCCCGGCGCAGGCTCTGGGCGAGCGGGCGCAGCCGCTCCATCACCTGTCGCGGACTCTGGCCCGCGGCGGTGTCGGGGTCCTGGCAGAGGAAGATGACCACGCCGTCGGGGCGGTTGCCGCGCTTGCTGCTGCCGGTCAGGAGGGTCTCGGCGAGCTGGTCGCAGACGTCCGGCCATTCCTCGCCGCTGCGCGGGATGCCGAGCCTCAGCCGGCCGCCGAAGCGGCCCCGGTCACCGTGGAGGGCGACGAGGACGATGCTGTCGGTGGGGTGGAAGCCGAGCAGGTACGGGAGGGCGTCGGCCAGCTCGGCCGGCGAACGGAGGGTGACCTGCTGCCCGGGGTCCCCTGCCGTGCCGGGCACGGCGGCGGACGGGGAGGAGGGAGTGGACGGGCGGGCGGATTCGTTGTGCTGCGTCATGGCCCGAGAGTCCCGCGGGTCCGCCGCGGCCCGCCAGGCCTGTGGATAACTCTGGAATATGGTCCTACTAATGCTGTGGACAGCGGTTTTCCACAGCCGGTCCGGTTCGTTCGCGCATTGTCAGTGCACTCGTGTTGCATGGGGGCATGACGAACGAAGACCTCCGCGCCTCCGCCGACGCCGTCCTGGCCCGCCTCGTCGGGGACGACACGGGCAAGGCCCGGCTGCGGGAGGACCAGTGGCTGGCGATCGAGGCGCTGGTCGCCCACCACCGCCGCGCGCTGGTCGTGCAGCGCACGGGGTGGGGCAAGTCGGCGGTGTACTTCGTCGCGACGGCGCTGCTGCGGGCCCGGGGCAGCGGGCCCACGGTGATCGTCTCGCCGCTGCTCGCGCTGATGCGCAACCAGGTGGACGCCGCGGCCCGGGCCGGGATCCACGCCCGCACGATCAACTCCGCCAACGTCGAGGAGTGGGACACCGTCCAGGCCGAGGTGGCCGCGGGCGAGGTCGACGTACTGCTGGTGAGCCCCGAGCGGCTCAACAACCCCGACTTCCGCGACCAGGTCCTGCCCAAGCTCGCCGCCGCCACCGGCCTGCTGGTCGTCGACGAGGCCCACTGCATCTCCGACTGGGGCCACGACTTCCGGCCCGACTACCGCCGCCTGCGCACGATGCTCGCCGACCTTCCCCCCGGCGTCCCCGTCCTCGCCACGACGGCCACGGCCAACGCCCGCGTCACCGCCGACGTCGCCGAGCAGCTGGGCACGGGCGAGGAGTCCACGCAGGCGCTGGTGCTGCGCGGCGCGCTGGACCGGGAGAGCCTGAGCCTCAGCGTCCTGCAGCTGCCCGACGCCGCGCACCGGCTGGCCTGGCTCGCCGACCACCTCGCCGAGCTCCCCGGCTCCGGCATCATCTACACGCTCACCGTCGCGGCCGCCGAGGAGGTCACCGCCTTCCTGCGCCGGTGCGGCCACACGGTGGCCTCCTACACCGGCAAGACGGAGAACGCGGACCGCCTGCAGGCCGAGGAGGACCTGCAGGCCAACCGCGTCAAGGCGCTCGTCGCCACGTCGGCGCTGGGCATGGGCTTCGACAAGCCGGACCTGGGCTTCGTGGTCCACCTGGGTTCCCCCTCCTCCCCCATCGCCTACTACCAGCAGGTCGGCCGTGCGGGCCGCGGCGTCGAGCACGCCGAGGTCCTGCTGCTCCCGGGCCGGGAGGACGAGGCGATCTGGAAGTACTTCGCCTCCCTCGCCTTCCCCTCGGAGGAGCAGGTGCGCCGCACCCTGGAGGTGCTCGCCGCGTCGGACCGCCCCGTCTCCCTGCCGGCCCTGGAGCCCCAGGTCGAGCTGCGGCGTTCGCGCCTGGAGACCATGCTCAAGGTCCTCGACGTCGACGGCGCCGTGCACCGGGTGCGCGGCGGCTGGACCGCGACGGGCCGCCCGTGGACGTACGACGCCGAGCGGTACGCCTGGGTGGAGCGGCAGCGCGGGGCCGAGCAGCAGGCGATGCGCGACTACGCCGCCACGACGCAGTGCCGGATGGAGTTCCTGCGCCGTCAGCTGGACGACGAGCAGGCGGCCCCGTGCGGGCGCTGCGACAACTGCACGGGGCCGCGCTTCGGCACGGAGGTCTCCGCCGGGGCGCTCGACGCGTCGCGGGGCGAGCTGGGGCGCCCGGGCGTGGAAGTCGAACCGCGCCGGATGTGGCCCACGGGAATGCCGGCCGTGGGCGTCGACCTCAAGGGCCGTATCCCGGCCGGCGAACAGGCCGCCTCCGGCCGGGCGCTCGGGCGGCTGTCCGACATCGGCTGGGGCAACCGGCTGCGCCCTCTCCTCGCCCCGCACACTCCGGACGGGCCTGTTCCGGACGACGTCGCGGCCGCGGTGGTGACCGTGCTGGCCGACTGGGCCCGCGGTCCCGGCGGTTGGGCCTCCGGGGCGGCGGACGCCCCCGGCCGCCCCGTGGGCGTCGTCACGCTCGCCTCGCGCACCCGGCCGCAGCTGATCCGCTCGCTCGGCGAGCACATCGCCACGGTCGGCCGGATGCCCCTGCTGGGCACGGTCGAGTACGGAGGCGCGGACACCGACACCCGGGTTCCCCGCACCAACAGCGCGCAGCGGCTGCGTGCACTGGACGGCGCGCTGACGGTGCCGCCGGCCCTCGCCGAGGCCCTGGCCTCGGCCGGCGGGCCGGTCCTGCTCGTGGACGACCTCACCGACACCGGATGGACGCTGGCCGTGGCCGCACGGCTGCTGCGGCGCTCCGGTGCACCGCAGGTGTTCCCCCTGGTTCTGGCGGTACAGGGCTAGCCGCGCACGGCACGCGGTGCGGCGGGGGCGGGCGAGGGCGGCGAGCCGCGCGCCGTCGGCCAATGGCGCCAATTGATCGTTGCCGCCCGCCCCCGGCACCGCGAGAATTGGACGCGATCCCGCTCTCGTCCGTCCACGGCCCGCCGGGGACGGCCGTCGTGGCGTGCACTCCTGCCCGGCGCCGCCCGGCCCGTGGCCACGCAGCCGAAGGAGGGTCATGGCCTTCGACTTCGTACCGCCGCCTCCCGCCGAAGCCGGGCACCGGCTGAGCCGGATGCTGGAGCCCGCCGAATGGGCCGCGGCCGGAATCCCCCTGCTGCGCAATCCGCGCGAGGTGATCACCGGCCTGCACGCCCGTCACCTGCCGGCACCGTCGACAGCCGTCGTCGCCGTTCTCGATCATGACGAACGGCTCACGGCCAGCGCCTCGTTCGTCCGCCGTCCCGTCCCGCCCGACGGCTGGGAGCTGCGCAACGCACTCCTGGCACAACTGCGCCGGGTGATCCCGCACGACCTGCGGCGGCGTACGCCGGTACGCACCGCCGTGCTGCTCTACTGCCGACCGGGCGAGGCCCATTGGACGGAGGAGGACGGGGCGTGGATGTGGGGCCTGCGTGACGCCTGCACGCTGCACGGGCTGCGCTGCGGCGCGTACATCACCCTGACCGAGAGCGGCTGGCAGATCCTCGGCGAGGGCCGCAGCGGACGCAGGCCGCGGTCACCGGCGCACGCCCGGGCGCCCCGGACGTCCGGCGGCGGCGCGCACGAGGCACACCGCCGCACGGTCGCCCGCTGACGGGCACGCGGGGACAGCACGTCCCCGGAACTGGCTCGGACCCCGCGGCCGGCACCTCTCGGAGGCGCACGACCGCCGGGTCCGGCCTCAGACGCCCGCGGAGATCAGGGCGTTGACGCGCTGCGGGTCGCCGCAGACGATCAGCAGCCCGCCTGCGCGGCCCATCGCAGCGGGCAGCGCGCGGGTCACCGCGTCGTCCGCGCCGCCGTTGACGGCCACGACCACGACCGGTCGCGCTCCCGCGCGCTCCGCGTCGGCAGCCGCGTAGAAGACGTCGTCGCGGGCGTCGTGCTGCGCCCAGTACGACGCCTCGCCGAAGGACAGCTCGTGCGCCGCCCACGGGTGCGGGTCGCCGGTCGTCAGCACCAGGATCTCGCCGGGCGCGCGGCCGGTGTCGAGCAGCAGGTCGACGGCCTCGTCCGCGGCGTCCAGGGCACCCTGCACGGAGGCGGGGATCAGCTGGACCTGCGGGCCGGCGGCCGGGGCGGCCGGCTGAGCCGCGGCGGGCCGGGGCGGCGCCGGGACCGGACGGTGGGCGCCGGGACCGGGCCGTGCCGGGGCCGGAGCCGGGCGGGGGCCAGGGACAGGGCGGGGGGTCGGCGCCGTACGGCCGGGGGCCGGCACGGCACGGGGACCCGGGACACTCTCGTGAATCTGAGGCTCCTCGGGGATGAGAGGCATGAGTTGATGTTTATCAAACGCCGGTGCGAGTCGCGTCGGCGGGTGGCGGCCAGGGCCGCTCAGAATTCGAAACCGAGCTGGCCACCGGCCTCCAGTGAAGCTGCTTCGGGGACGCTGCGAACCCGCTTGAGGTGCTGCCACCTGGGCAGCGCGTCCAGATACGACCAGGACAGCCGGTGGTGCGGGGTGGGGCCCAGCGCCTCGAGAGCGGCGCGGTGCACCGGCGAGGGATATCCGGCGTTGTCACAGAAGCCGAAGTCCTCGTAGCCGACGCCGAGTTCCGCCATCATCGCGTCGCGCCGGACCTTGGCGAGCACGGACGCCGCCGCGACGACCACGCAGGACTGGTCGCCCTTGATGACCGTACGGACCCGCCAGGGATCGCCGAGGTAGTCGTGCTTGCCGTCGAGGATCACCGCCTCGGGCCGGACGGGCAGCGCCTCCAGCGCGCGGGAGGCGGCCAGCCGCAGCGCCGCCGTCATGCCCAGTTCGTCGATCTCCTGTGGGGAGGAGTGGCCGAGTGCGTGGGCGGTGACCCAGCTCTCCAGCTGCACGGCGAGGGCGGCTCGCCGCTTGGGCGTCAGCAGCTTGGAGTCGGTCAGCCCCTCGGGAGGGCGGCGCAGTCCGGTGACGGCCGCGCACACGGTGACCGGACCGGCCCAGGCGCCCCGGCCGACCTCGTCGAGCCCGGCGACGACCTTGACTCCGGTCGTTGCGCGCAGGGAGCGCTCGACGGTGTGGGTAGGCGGTTCGTACGGCATGGCGCCAGCAAGCGTACGCCCCTACGGGTGGCCCGAGTAGCCCCGCCCCCTCCCCTTTCTTACGGTCGCTTCCATTCCGGTTCCTGCGGCCGGTTCGCCTACCGCCGGCCCGCGCCGGACGGGAGCCAGTCCGGCAGGTCCTCGGTGCGCCGGAGCCAGTCGGCGGGGGGCGCCCCGCGCTCGCCCGCGGCGACCACTCCGCCGACGATGGCGCAGTTGGTGTCCACGTCGCCGCCCACCTGTGCGGTGGTCCAGAAGGCGGCCTCGTAGGAGGTGAGGTTGCGCGCCGCGGACCACAGGGCGAACGGCACGGTGTCGTGCGCGCTGGTGCGGCGGCCGCAGCCGAGGACGGCGGCGACCGTGGTCGGGTCGCCGTAGTCGAGCATGTCCCGCGCGCGCCGGAGACCGGCCTGCACGGCGCTGCGCGGCACCAGGGCGATGACGCCCTCCAGGAGCGCGTCGGGCGCCACGGGGCCGGCCGGAGCGGCGGCGATGGCCGCGGCGGCGGCCACGGCCATGGTCCCGGCCACCGCCTCGCGGTGCTGGTGGGTGGTGTACGCGGAGATCTCGGCCTGGTGCGTGGCCTGTTCCGGGTCGTCCGCGTACCAGGCGCCGAGCGGGGCGATGCGCATCGCCGCGCCGTTGCCCCAGGAGCCCTGTCCGTTGAAGAGGGCCGCTGCCAGCTCGCGCCAGTCGCCGCCCTCGCGTACCAGGCGCAGCATGCGGCCCACGGCCGGGCCGTATCCCCGGTCGAAGTCGTGGTGCTCCGCGAAGGAGCGGGCGAGCGCGTCCTGGTCGACGCGCCCGTGGCCGGCGAGGACGGCCAGCACGGAGCAGGCCATCTCGGTGTCGTCGGTCCACTGCCAGGGGGACGGGGGCAGCTCGCGCCGCTTGAGTGACGGGTAGTTGCCCGGAACGAAGAACTGGGAGCCGAGGGCGTCGCCGAGGGCCAGCCCGCGCAGGCTCGCCAGTGCGCGGTGGAATCGGTCAGCGGTCATCGGTGCGAACTCTAACCGGTGAAGCCGTACGGTTCAGGTGTGCACCAGCGCTCGAAGGGCCGATCGAGGTGGTATCGGCCGTCCGGCCCGAGGAGCAGGGCGCGGGTCTCCGCGTTGCCCGGGTTCGACAGGCACTCGAACTCCGCGACCGTCCAGTGGAACCACCGCATGCAGAAGAGCCGCATGGTCAGGCCGTGGGTGACCAGCAGGACGTTGGGCGGGTGGTCGGGGTCCTCGAAGCTGCGCCACAGGCTCTCCAGGAAGGCTCCCACGCGGTCGTAGACGTCCGCGCCGGACTCGCCCTGGGCGAAGCGGTAGAAGAAGTGGCCGTAGGCGTCCCTGTAGGCCTTCTGCCTGCGCACGTCGACGAGGTCCTGCCAGTTCCCCCAGTCCTGCTCGCGCAGCCGGGGTTCCTCGCGGACGCGGACGCGGGCCGGGTCGAGCCCGAGGGCCTGGAAGGTCTGGTGGGTGCGGCGGTAGGGCGAGACGTAGGCCGAGACCCGCTCGTCGCCGAAGAGCTCGCGGAGGGGAGCCCCTGCGTCCCTGGCCTGCTGACGACCCTTCTCCGTCAGGCTCAGGGCGTGGTCGGGCTCGCGTTCGTAGACGGTGTCGTCGACGTTGCCCACCGACTCGCCGTGCCGGATGAGAACGATGCGTCGGGGCCGTGGCATGCCGCCACCCTAGATCGAGCGCCGTCCGGCCGCCTCGCTAGCCCGTGACCAGGGCCCGGCCCGCCCGTATCTCGCACTGGCGGCCCTCGAAGCGCTGCCGCATGTGCCGGTCGTGGGTGACGACGACCAGGGCGCCGGTCCACGCGGCCAGGGCCTCTTCCAGCTGCTCGACCAGGCCGAGGGCCAGGTGGTTCGTCGGCTCGTCCAGCAGGAGGAGGTCGGCGGGCCGGGCCAGGAGGCGGGCGAGCCCGAGGCGGCGGCGCTGCCCGGCCGAGAGGGCGCCGACGGGCACGTGGAGGTCGCGCTCCCGGAAGAGCCCGTAGGACAGCAGTAGGGCCCTGTGCTCCTCCTCGGTGCCCGTCAGGCCGCGGGCGAAGGCGGCGAGCAGCCGCTCCGCGGGGCGGGTCACGGGGATCTCCTGGGCGAGGTAGCCGATGCTCCCCCGCCGGGTCACGGTGCCGGCGTCCGGCTCGGTGACGCCCGCGAGCAGGCGGAGCAAGGTGCTCTTCCCCGCGCCGTTGGCCCCGTGCACCAGCAGCCGCTCGCCCGCGCGGACCTCCATCCGGCGGACCGCGAGCCGCTCTCCGACCCGCACGTCCTCCAGCGCCACGAGGACACCTGAGGCGGTGCCCGCCGCCGGGCGGGCGTCGAAGCGCAGGGGCTCCGGCGGACGGGGCACCGGGTTCTCCCGGAGCCGGCGCAGCCGCTCCTGGGCGTTGCGCACCCGGCTGGAGACCGAGGCCTGGACGCGGCCCTTGTCCCGGTCGTAGGCCATCTTGTTGCCGTCCTTGGCGGCCCGGCCCGGGGCCACGCGCCGGGCGACGGTCGCAGCGGTGCCTTCGAGCGCCGCGGTCTCGGCCGTCCACTCCTCGTACGCCTGCTCCCAGCGCCGGCGGGCCGCGGCCTGCTCCTCGACGAACCCGGCGTATCCCCCGCCGTAGCGGACGAGGGACCTGCGGTCGGCGTCGAGCTCCACCACGGTGGTGGCGACGCGTTCGAGGAAGACGCGGTCGTGGGAGACGGCGAGGACGGTGCCGGGGTGCGCCCGCAGGGTGTCCTCGAGCCAGACCAGGGCCGCGCCGTCCAGGTGGTTGGTCGGCTCGTCCAGGAGCATGACCTCGGGGGCGGCCGCGATGAGGCAGGCGAGCCCGAGGCGCGCCTGTTCGCCTCCGGAGAGGCTGCCCAGCAGCCGCTCCCGCCCGATGCGGGCGAGGCCCAGGGCGTGCAGCGCCTTGTCCACCCTGGCGTCGGCCTCGTAGCCGCCGCGCGCCTCGAAGGCGCTCAGCAGCTCGCCGTACTCCTCCAGGGCTTCGGGCCCGGCCTCCCCCAGGGCGGTCTCCAGCTCCCGGAGCCTGCGCTCCATGGCGCGGAGGTCGGCCAGTGCCAGGTCGACTGCGTCGCCCACCGTGCGGTCCGGGGGGAGTTCGGGCGTCTGCCCCAGGCGGGCCACGCCGCCCTCCGCCCCGGCGACGACAGTGCCGTCGTCGGGTGCCTCGAGGCCCGCGAGGAGCCTGAGCAGCGTGGACTTCCCGGCGCCGTTCTCTCCGACGATGCCGATCCGCTCGCCCGGGCGCACCGAGAACGTGACGTCGTCCAGGAGCGGGCGGTCGCCCCGGGACATGGACACACCACGCAAAGAAAGCTGAGTGGGCACGCGCAAACCTCCGTCGGCATCGGCGCAGGGCTCCGGGAGGACCCTGCGGGGACGCATCCCCGGCCGCGCCACACCAAATGCGACCCGAGTTGCGTTACGCTCAGCATGACACGCCCTGGCCAGCTAACGCAACAGGAGTTGCAGTTGTCTTCGACGCCTTCCCCCCAAGTGCCCCCGTCCTCCTCCGCGCCGGGCACGGTGCGGCCCGGCGGCCGCACCGCCCGCACCCGCGCGGCCGTGCGCGACGCCGTCCTCGCGGGGCTGGTCGAGTACGGCTATCCGGGGCTCACCGTGGAGTACGTCGCCGAGCAGTCCGGCGTCCACAAGACGACGCTCTACCGCCGCTGGGGCGGCGTCGAAGGGCTCGTCGCCGACGCACTGGACCTCGCCGGAGAGGACACGTGGACACCTCCCGACACGGGCACCCTCAGGGGCGACCTGCGCGCCCTGGCACAGCAGGTGGTCGACACCTTCGGCGACCCGGCCGCGGGAGCGGCTCCGGCGGCCTTCATCGCCGCCGCGTTCCAGTCGGAGCGGGCGGCGGAGGCTCTGCGCGCCTTCTACGCCGAGCGCTTCGCGCGCTGCGCCCCCCTGGTCGAACGAGCCGCCGCCCGCGGCGAGGTGCCGGCCGGCACCGACCCCGGCTCCCTCGCGAGGGCCGTGTCGGCTCCGCTGTTCTTCCGGCTGTTCATCACCAGGGAGCCCCTCGACGACACCGTCGCCGGCCAGGCCGCGGACGCCGCTCTCGCCGCGGCGCGCGCGGGCGTCTTCGCGTCACCGGCCTGACTCCACGGCCGACCCGGCCGTCACACCGTCCAGGAAGGCTCCAACGCGACGATGTCGCCGCCGACCGACGCGACGTCGGCCTCGGTCTGCGCACGCAGGGCGAGCCGTTCGACCCGCTCCGTGCGGTACTTCCCGTGCTCGGCCTCGGAGTTCCACACGGACAGCACCAGGAACTCGCGGCCCGGCGCCTCCCCGAAGACGCCGCGCAGCATCCCCGGGGACCCGGCCATGGCCGGGTTCCACACCTTCTCCTGCATCAGCGTGAAGTGCTCCACCCGGTCCTCCCGGACCCGGCAGTGGGCGATACGCACCACGTCCGCATCCGCGAACTGCGGCTGGAAGCCGACCTTCACGTCAAACCGGTGCTCGAACAGCCGCACTTGGGCGTTCTTGAAGGTTCCCGCCTGGGACGCCGCGAGCCGGTCGTGGGAGCGCGCCATGAAGGAGTCGTAGAACGCCCGGCTCTCCCAGAAGCCGAACAGGTGCACCACATGGGGGCGCCCCCTGCTCCAGCCTCCGCCCTGCCCCCGGAAACCGGGCTCGCCGAGCAGGCCCGCCCATTTGCGTTGTCCGCGTTCGAAGCCGCGGCGATCGACCACGGTGCAGCGAGTCCACTTGACCAGCACCGCGCCATCGTACGGCCCGGGCGGCGGCCCGCAGTCATGTACCGGAGGACTGCACCCGTGCGAGGGTCACGCCGTCGGCCTCGCCGAGCCCGATCCGGAACTCACGCGCCAGCACCTCCACCAACTCCGCCACGCGCACCTCCCGTTGCTCCTCGGAACCGTCGGGGCGGGCGGTTACGAGCATGGAGCCCACCAGACTCCGCCGTATGCCGGGCTCCGTCTGCTGTACCACCACGCGCGAGACGAAGGGCGAGTGCGGGTGCGTGGAGATGTAGTGGTTCATCACGGTGTAGTCGACCGGGAAACGTTCCTCCGGACCGAAGGCGTACAGGTCGAACCAGCCCTCCGGGTGGAGGGAACGCAGCACCCGCACGTCCTGCGACTCCCGCTCGATGCCGAACGTCCAGCCGCCCTGCCCGGCCTGGATCCCGTCCCGGAAGGGCAGGGGCTCCAGCAGCCCTTCCCCGCCGAATCCGACGTCGCACAGCCACTGCTCGCCGTCGGCCTCGACCTTGAGTGCCATGTGAGTGACCGGGCGCAGCTTGTCGCTGCCCATCCTGATCCGCGCGCCGATGCCCGTGAACGAGAATCCGATGCGCTCCAGGACCGCGGCGAACAGCAGATTCTGCTCGTAGCAGTAGCCGCCGCGGCGCTGCGCCACCATCTTGTCCTGCAGCGCCTTGACGTCCAGCAGAACCGGCCGCCCGAGCAGGATTTCCAGGTTCTCGAAGGGGAAGGCGGCCACATGGCCGCGGTGCACCGCCCTCAGCGTCGCGAGGTCCGGCCGGACCGTTCCCCCGACTCCAATGCGCGCCAGATAGGCGTCGAAGTCCAGATCCCCGCCGCCCCACACGAACTCACCCGTCATTACCGCCCTCTCCCCTCGGCCGTTCACCCGACAGTATTCACCCTCGGCCCGGACCGCTTTCGGCCGCCGTCACGCGGCGGCAGCCTCCAGCAATACCGCGGCGGCCTCCCGGGCCCTGCGCGCGGCGCCGGGCGCTCCGGTGACCGCCGCCGTGGTGATGGCGCCGTCGGCCAGGACGGCCAGCTGCTCGGCCACCGGTCCGGGCTCCGGAACGCCGGCGGCGCGCACGAGCCCGGTCAGGTACCGCAGCACCTCCGCCTTGTGGTCCCGTACGGCTTCGGCCACGGCCGGGGAGCCCGTACCCAGTTCGCCGTACGCGTTGATGAACGCACAGCCGCGGAAATCCGGCTCGCCGAACCATTCCTCCAGCCAGTCGAAGACCGCGAGGGGGCGCGCCGCGACCGAGGGGCACGCGGCGACGTAGGCGGCCAGGGCCCCGCGCCAGCGCTCGTCACGGCGTCGCAGATAGGCCTCGACCAGGACCTCCTTCGACGGGAAGCGCTGGTAGAGGCGCTTGAGCGAGACCCCGGACGCCGCGCGGATCCGGTCCATCCCGACGGCCTGCACACCGTGCTCGTAGAACAGGGATTCCGCTGCGTCGAGCAGTCGGCCGTCGGCTTCGGCGATGTCCATTGCCCCTCCCGGGCTGGCGCGGAGAACGATCGTTCTCTAGGCTACAACGAAAGCGGAGAACGATCGTTCTCCATTCTTCCCGTGCGTCCGGAAGGCATGCCATGACCCAGCGTCCACCCCTACCCCCCTTCGATGAATCCTCCGCTCGGGCCAAGATCCAGGCCGCCGAGGACGCCTGGAACAGCCGCGACCCCGAGCGGGTCTCCCTCGCATACACCGAGGACTGCGTCTGGCGGAACCGGCACGAATTCATCACCGGCCGCGACGAGATCCGGGCCTTCCTCCGCCGCAAATGGGAGAAGGAACTGGACTACCGGCTGCGCAAGGAGCTCTGGTCGTGGTCCGGCAACCGGATATCGGTCTGCTTCCGCTACGAGTGGCACGACGCCGGCGGCCAGTGGTGGCGCAGCTACGGGAACGAGCAGTGGGAATTCGCCCCGGACGGTCTGATGCGGCGCCGCGAAGCCAGCATCAACGACGTGCCGATCACCGCGGACCAGAGGGAATTCGCAGCGGAGGCCTGACCGGGCGGACACGACGAAGGCGGTGGCCGGAGGAATTCCTCCGGCCACCGCCTTCAGGTGCTATTCAGTGCCGGGCGGCACCCGCGTCAGCTGCAGCCGCTGGTCGAGCCGCAGCCCTCGCAGAGGTAGCAGCTGCCCGCGCGGCGCATCTTCGTGCCGCAGGAGAAGCACAGCGGCGCGTCCGCGTTCAGACCCAGCTGCATCTCCACCAGCTCGGTGGAGTTGTGGGCCTGCTTCGGCGCGGGGACCGCCGCGGCCGGCTGGGCCGGCTTCGGGGCCTCGGTCTGGCGCGGCGCGGACTGGGCGAGGCCCTCCACGTCGACGTCCTCGTCGGTCGGCTCGTAGGAACCGGTGTCGAGGTGGCGCTGACGCTCCTCGGCGGAGTGGATGCCGAGCGCCGAGCGGGTCTCGAAGGGCAGGAAGTCCAGCGCCAGGCGGCGGAAGATGTAGTCGACGATCGACTGCGCCATCCGCACGTCCGGGTCGTCGGTCATGCCGGCCGGCTCGAAGCGCATGTTGGTGAACTTCGAGACGTAGGTCTCCAGCGGCACGCCGTACTGCAGACCGACCGAGACGGCGATCGAGAAGGCGTCCATCATGCCCGCGAGGGTCGAGCCCTGCTTGGACATCTTCAGGAAGACCTCGCCGAGACCGTCGTCCGGGTAGGAGTTGGCGGTCATGTAGCCCTCGGCGCCGCCCACCGTGAAGGAGGTGGTGATGCCCGGGCGGCCCTTGGGGAGGCGCTTGCGGACGGGGCGGTACTCGACGACCTTCTCCGCGGCGGCGGGGGCGGCGGCCTCGGGAGCCTTCGCCTCCTCCTTCTTCTTGGCGGAGAGCGGCTGGCCGACCTTGCAGTTGTCGCGGTAGATCGCGAGGGCCTTCAGGCCGAGCTTCCAGCCCTCGAAGTAGACCTCCTCGACCTCCTCGACGGTGGCCGACTCCGGCAGGTTCACCGTCTTGGAGATCGCGCCCGACAGGAACGGCTGCGCGGCGGCCATCATGCGCACGTGGCCCATGGCGGAGATCGCGCGCTCACCCATGGCGCAGTCGAAGACCTCGTAGTGCTCGGCCTTCAGGCCCGGGGCGTCGATCACGTTGCCGTGCTCGGCGATGTGGGCGACGATCGCCTCGATCTGCTCCGGCTGGTAGCCCAGGCGCTTGAGCGCCTTCGGCACCGTGTTGTTCACGATCTGCATCGAGCCGCCGCCGACGAGCTTCTTGAACTTCACCAGGGCCAGGTCCGGCTCGACGCCCGTGGTGTCGCAGTCCATCATCAGGCCGATGGTGCCGGTGGGCGCCAGGACGGACGCCTGGGCGTTGCGGAAGCCGTTCTTCTCGCCGAGGCGGATGACGTCCTGCCAGGCCTCGGTCGCCGCGGCCCACACCGGGGTGTCCAGGTCGTCCATGCGCCGGGCGACGCCGTTGGCGTCGGCGTGCTGCTGCATGACGCGCTTGTGGGCGTCGGCGTTGCGGGCGTAGCCGTCGTACGGGCCGACGACCGCGGCCAGCTCGGCGGAGCGCTTGTAGGAGGTGCCGGTCATCAGGGAGGTGATGGCACCGGCGAGGGCGCGGCCGCCGTCGCTGTCGTAGGCGTGGCCGGTGGCCATCAGCAGGGCGCCGAGGTTGGCGTAGCCGATGCCCAGCTGGCGGAAGGCGCGGGTGGTCTCGCCGATCTTCTCGGTCGGGAAGTCGGCGAAGCAGATGGAGATGTCCATCGCCGTGATGACGAGCTCGACGACCTTGGCGAAGCGCTCGGCGTCGAACGACTGGTTGCCCTTGTCGTCGTCGCGCAGGAACTTCATGAGGTTGAGGGAGGCGAGGTTGCACGAGGAGTTGTCCAGGTGCATGTACTCGCTGCACGGGTTGGACGCGGTGATCCGGCCCGACTCGGGCGAGGTGTGCCAGTGGTTGATCGTGTCGTCGTACTGGATGCCCGGGTCGGCGCAGGCCCACGCGGCCTCGGCCATCTTGCGGAAGAGGCCCTTGGCGTCGATCTCCTCGATGACCTCACCGGTCATCCGGGCGCGCAGCCCGAACTTCGAGCCGGTCTCGACGGCCTTCATGAACTCGTCGTTGACGCGGACGGAGTTGTTGGCGTTCTGGTACTGGACGGAGGTGATGTCGTCGCCGCCCAGGTCCATGTCGAAGCCGGCGTCGCGCAGGGCGCGGACCTTCTCCTCCTCCTTCACCTTGGTCTCGATGAAGGCCTCGACGTCGGGGTGGTCGACGTCGAGGACGACCATCTTGGCCGCGCGGCGCGTGGCGCCGCCCGACTTGATCGTTCCTGCGGAGGCGTCGGCGCCGCGCATGAAGGAGACCGGGCCGGAGGCGTTGCCGCCGGAGGAGAGCAGCTCCTTGGAGGAGCGGATGCGGGAGAGGTTCAGGCCGGCGCCGGAGCCGCCCTTGAAGATCATCCCCTCTTCCTTGTACCAGTCGAGGATCGACTCCATGGAGTCGTCGACGGAGAGGATGAAGCAGGCGGAGACCTGCTGCGGCTGCTTGGTGCCGACGTTGAACCAGACCGGGGAGTTGAAGCTGAAGACCTGGTGCAGCAGGGCGTAGGTCAGCTCGTGCTCGAAGATCTCGGCGTCCGCCGGGGAGGCGAAGTAGCCGTGCTCCTCGCCCGCCTTGCGGTAGGTCAGCACGACCCGGTCGATGAGCTGACGGAGGCTGGACTCGCGCTCGGGCGAACCCGTGGCACCGCGGAAGTACTTGCTCGTGACGATGTTGACCGCGTTCACCGACCAGAAGTCGGGGAACTCCACGCCGCGCTGCTCGAAGTTGATCGAACCGTCGCGCCAGTTGGTCATGACGACGTCACGGCGCTCCCACACGACCTCGTCGTACGGGTGCACACCGGGGGTGGTGTGGATGCGCTCGATACGCAGACCCTTGCCGCCCTTGTTCCCCTTGGCGCGGGAACCTCGTGCCGGGCCGCTCGTCGTCTCGGTCATGCCGCCTCCCTCTACGGGCAAAACGCCCTAATGCGCGCAATTCTTCCGTGGCGCGCTATGTCTGTCTTCGCCCGGGCGCGCGGCGCGCCGGGCAGGTCTGTGGTGGCCGCTGCTACTCGGCGGCCGCGGTGGGCGCGGGAACCTGCAGGTCCCCGTCGCAGCCGCCGGCGGTCGCGGCGGACCGGTGCTCGCGCAGCTCCGCGACGGCGGCCTCGAAGTCCTCGAGCGAGTCGAACGCCTGGTACACGGACGCGAAACGCAGGTACGCGACCAGGTCGAGGTCCCGGAGGGGGCCGAGTATGGCGAGACCCACGTCATGGGTGGAGAGCTCGGCGCTGCCCGTGGCGCGCACCGCCTCCTCCACCCGCTGACCGAGCTGGGCCAGGGCGTCCTCGGTGACCGGGCGGCCCTGGCAGGCCTTGCGCACTCCGGAGATGACCTTCGTACGGCTGAAGGGCTCGGTGACCCCGCTCCGCTTGATCACCATCAGTGACGCGGTCTCCACGGTCGTGAAACGACGGGAGCAGTCGGGGCACTGGCGCCGCCGCCGGATCGAGCAGCCGTCATCGGTGGTCCGGCTGTCGACGACGCGGCTGTCGGGGTGCCTGCAGAAGGGGCAGTGCATGGCTCTCCACCCTCCTCACCCTCGTAGGACTGTGCACGATCTTCAGCCTCGGCCGACCCCCGAACGGGGGCCTTGCGAAGCAGCCCCCAGCATAGGCGATGACGGCGGCCGCAAATGACCGGCGACGCCCCTCGACCACAACCTGTGGGCGGCTTCCGCCAATCAAACCACTAGATCTGGTGCCGTGTGGTGAGCCGCGCCGGACGTGTTTCACAGTCGCGAGGACCGGTCCCGACCCTACGCGAGCCGCCCCTGCAGCAGGGGCACGGGGGCTTTGATGACACACTGGGACCACCGCGGAGCCGCCGTACGGAAGGGGTCCGGGGTGGACCGGGCGGGCCTGTACGAGGCCCGCACGAGGCCCGTGCGGACGGGCGGACCGCTCGGTGCGCTTCGCACCGAAGGGTACCGTAATGGTCGAATTGATCTTCAGCCGTACACCCTCAGCCTTGATCACGTCAGGCAAACTTCGATATTTCACTCGAACGTGTGTTTGGCGCAACCTTTCGAAAGCAACTACCGTTGTCCAGCTAGGGAGAACATTTCGAGAGGGGCCGACGTGACCACCACCGCAGACAGCGCCACAATCACCGCCCAGGACCGCTCCCAGAACCGACTCGACCAGGCACACCCGATGAATGACGCAGCCATGAGCACCGAGGGGCAGAAGCCCGCTCGGGCCCTCCCGGGGCGACCTCCAGGCATCCGGGCCGACAGCTCGGGTCTCACCGACCGCCAACGGCGGGTCATCGAAGTGATCAGGGATTCCGTCCAGCGCCGGGGCTACCCACCCTCCATGCGGGAGATCGGCCAGGCGGTGGGGCTGTCGAGCACCTCGTCCGTGGCCCACCAGCTCATGGCCCTGGAGCGCAAGGGCTTCCTGCGCCGGGATCCGCACCGCCCCCGGGCCTACGAGGTGCGCGGCTCCGACCAGCCCAGCTCGCAGCCCACGGACACCACCGGCAAGCCCGCCGCCTCCTACGTGCCGCTCGTCGGCCGGATCGCCGCGGGTGGCCCCATCCTCGCCGAGGAGTCCGTCGAGGACGTCTTCCCGCTCCCCCGCCAACTGGTCGGCGACGGCGAGCTGTTCGTCCTGAAGGTCGTCGGCGACTCCATGATCGAGGCGGCCATCTGCGACGGCGACTGGGTGACGGTCCGCCGCCAGCCCGTCGCGGAGAACGGCGACATCGTGGCCGCCATGCTCGACGGGGAGGCCACGGTCAAGCGCTTCAAGCGCGAGGACGGCCATGTGTGGCTGCTGCCGCACAACGCCGCCTACCAGCCGATCCCCGGCGACGAGGCCACCATCCTCGGCAAGGTCGTGGCGGTGCTGCGCCGCGTGTGAGGCACAGGGCCGCAAGGCCGGGCCCCGGAACCACCTGCGCCGGTTCCGGGGCTCTTTTCTTTGCCGGCGGCAGGCCCTCCCTAGCGGCCGTCCGCCTTCGCCGCCTCGTCGATCGCCGCCAGGGAGCGGCGCACCTGATTACGGTCCGTGGTGTACCAGAAATCCGGCAGGGACGACTTCAGGAAGCCGCCGTAGCGGGCCGTGGCCAGCCGGGGGTCGAGGACGGCGACGACGCCGCGGTCCCCCGAGGCCCGGACGAGCCGACCGGCGCCCTGGGCCATCAGCAGCGCCGCATGCGTCGCCGCCACGGCCATGAAGCCATTGCCGCCCGCTTCCTCCACCGCCTTCTGCCGGGCGCTCATCAGGGGGTCGTCCGGCCGCGGGAAGGGCACCCGGTCCATCACCACCAGCTGGCAGCTCGGCCCCGGCACATCGACCCCCTGCCACAGGGACAGCGTGCCGAACAGGCACGTACGGGCGTCGGCGGCGAAGTTACGGATCAGCTCGCCGAGCGTCTCCTCGCCCTGCAGCAGGATCGGCACGTCGAGCCGGCCGCGCAGCTCCTCGGCCGCGGCCTGGGCGGCGCGCATCGAGGAGAACAGCCCGAGCGTCCGCCCTCCGGCGGCCTCGATCAGCTCGGCCAGCTCGTCGAGCATGTCCTTGCGGCCGCCCTCGCGGCCGGGCTGGGACAGGTGCCGGGCGACGTAGAGGATGCCCTGCTTGGGATAGTCGAACGGCGAGCCGACGTCGACGCCCTTCCACTCGGGGCTCTCCGCGCCGCCGGTGCCCTCGGGGGCCAGCCCCAGGGACGCGGCCACGCCGTTGAAGTCGCCCCCGAGCTTGAGCGTGGCCGAGGTGAGCACCACGGACCGCTCGTTGAAGAGCTTCTCGCGCAGCAGCCCGGAGACGGAGAGCGGGGCGACGCGCAGGGACGCCCCGAAGCGGTCGTGACGCTCGTACCAGACGACGTCGTACTCGGAGCCCTCCACGATGCGCTCGGCCACCGCGTGGATGTTCTCCACGGAGGCCAGGGCCTGCTTGCGGACCGCGTCCTCGTCCTGGACGGACTTGTCGCGGGTGTTGCCGAGGGCCGAGATGACCGTCCGGGCGGCGTCGCGCAGCGCCATCAGGGCGTACTCGAGATCGTCGGGGATCTCTTCCAGGCGGCCCGGGAGGGCCAGCTCCATCAGGCGCTCGAAGCTCTCGGCCCCGGTCTGCAGGGCGTCGGCGGCCTTCTCGTCGACGAGCTTGGCCGCGCGGCGCACCGCGCGGTTGACCTGGCCGGGAGTGAGCTCGCCGGTGGCGACGCCGGTGACCCGGGAGACCAGCTCATGGGCCTCGTCGACGATCAGGACCTCGTGGCCGGGGAGCACCGGGGCTCCCTCGATGGCGTCGATGGCCAGCAGGGCGTGGTTGGTGACCACCACGTCGGCGAGCTTGGCCCGCTCCCGGGCGGCCTCGGCGAAGCACTCGGCGCCGTACGCGCACTTCGATGCGCCCAGGCACTCCCGGGACGTGACCGACACCTGGGACCACGCCCGGTCGGAGACGCCCGGGGTGAGATCGTCGCGGTCGCCCGTCTCGGTCTCGTCGGCCCAGTCGCGCATGCGCAGCAGGTCCTTGCCGAGCTTGCTGGAGGGCGCCGCCGCCTCGAAGGGGTCGAAGAGCCCCTCCTCCTCGTCCTGCGGGACCCCCTCGTGCAGCCGGTGCAGGCACAGGTAATTGGACCGGCCCTTGAGCATGGCGAACTGCGGGCGGCGGCGCAGCAGCGGCTGCAGGGCGTCCACCGTCCGCGGGAGGTCGCGCTCCACGAGCTGGCGCTGGAGCGCCAGCGTCGCGGTGGCCACCACCACGCGCTCGCCGTGGGCCAGGGCCGGCACCAGATAGCCGAGGGACTTACCGGTGCCGGTGCCCGCCTGCACGAGCAGGTGGGAGTCGCCGTCGACGGCTTCGGCGACGGCTTCGGCCATGGTGACCTGACCGGGCCGCTCCGTGCCGCCGACGGCGGTGACGGCGGCGTGCAGCAGGTCGGTGAGGGAGGGCGAGGAGGAGGCAGTCATAGCTCTTCCACCCTAAGGGGCGGCACTGACATCGACGGCGCCGTCACGGAATGTGCAGCGGATTGGGCACGGTGCCGTGGACCGCCGCGTGCGGGCGTTCCGGGCGGTCGCGGTAGCCGTCGAGGTGCAGCCGGTTGCGGTTGAGGCAGAGCCGCTCGATCCGCGGGGTGAGCAGGTCGAAGGTCTCGTAGCGGTCCTTCATCCGTGGGAAGCGCTCGTGGTGCCCCACGATCTCCGCGCGCACGAGCGACCAGAAGGCGGCCTCCGGCACCCCGAGCTGCTCCTCGCACAGCGGCGCGAGATAGCGGAAGACCCCGACGAAGAGGCCGGAGTGGATGAACTGGGTGAGGAATCCCGGTGGTTCGGTGAGCAGCACGGCCCTCACGTCCTCGGGCATGGAGTCGTGCTCGGGGAGGGGAAGGGCACTGATGTTGATGTCGTCGACGAAGTCCTTCACGGCGAGGCGCGTGGGCACGTCGTTCTCGTCGAAGACGACGATGGCGTTCTCGCCGTGCGGGGAGAAGACGGTGCCGTAGCGGTAGAGGAAGCGCAGGAGAGGCGGGAGCAGCGCGGCGAAGAGGTGGCGGAGCCAGTCGGCCGGGGCCAGGCCCGAGCGGCTGACGAGCTCGGCGGTGAAGGAGCGGCCGGCGGGGTCGGTGTGCAGCAGGGCCGCGAGGGTGCGGGCGCGCTCCCCGGGAGCGAGGGCGGGGCCGAGGGGCTCGCGCCAGATGCAGCCCAGCAGCTCCTTGTACTGGTAGGGGACGCCGGGCACGCGGTCGTAGAGGGGGTGCTCGACGGTTACGGAGGCGGTCTCCCCGAGGAGGATCACCCGGGTCTCGTCCCGCAGGAAGTCGTCGGAGTCGCGCAGGGACTGGACCCAGGCGGTGACCGCGGGGGCGGCGAGGGTGCGCTCGGTCGGCAGGCCGCGCCAGACGAGGGTGTTGAGGATCGAGAGCGGGAGCTTCACGGTCCGGGCGTGCGGCCGGCTGGTGTTGAGGAAGGTGCGGACGGACTGCTGGGGCAGCCGGAGGTCGTTGTCAGTGGGCAGGGGGATGATGGATCCGTCGGCGAGACAGGGCGCGAAGAGGGGGGCCACGGTCTCGTCCCACTGCCAGGGGTGGACGGGGAGCCAGAGGTAGTCGGCGGGGTCGCGTCCGTGGTCGGCGACGGTGCGGGCGAAGGCGGCGCGGGTGCCGGGGGCGAGCTCCTCGGCGTAGAGCAGGTCGGGGGTGGCCAGTGCGGGGACGGCCCGGTAGTGCGCGAGGTCGCGGTGGGCGGCGATCCAGGGCAGGCGGCGCGGGGTGCGGGCCTCGGGGGCCCAGCGGTCGGCGTCGGAGGCCGAGAAGCCGAGCCGGCCCTTGTTGGCGATCAGCCAGGGGTGGCCGGTCTGGTGGCCTTCCAGCGCGGCGTAGTCGAGGTCGGCCAGGTCCGCGGCGCTGAGGGCGCTCGTCCGGAGGCGGATGTCGGCGGAGAGGGTGGCGAGGAGTTCCCTGGCCAGGTGGCCGGTGGTGTCGCCGGAGAGGCCCAGGACGGTGTCGTGGGCGTGGGCGAGGAAGCGGAGGGGGTCCTGGGAGGGGGTCACGGAGTCCGGGTCGACCCGCCAGTGGCCGTACGCGCTCCGGCGTGCGCGGAAGCGGTAGGTCACCTCCTCCGTTAAGGACAGCCGGTAGGCGGTGGCGGGTGCCTCGGCGCCGTCGTCGGGCTCGGGGGTCAGCACCCCCTCGTAGCTGAGTTCGCCGAGCATCTTGGCGAGCAGATGGGCACCGGCAAGGGACCAGTCGGAGCCGGTGAGGCGTGCGGACCGGGGCGAAGGAGGCAAGGGGGCTCCTTGAGTAGGCCGATGGGAGAGAAGGCCGATCGGTGGGTCGGCCGGAGGCCGGTGGCCGGGGCCGGTGGGGCGGTCCTAGAGGAGGGTGCGCAGGGCGCGGTCGCGGGCCACCAGGGCCGCGCGCTTGTCCGGAAGGTCGATCTCCGCGGTCAGCCGGAAGCCTGCGCTCAGGAACGCGGAGACGCACGGGGTGTTGCGCAGGTCGGGTTCGGCGACGACGCGCCCGCAGGACGGCCGGTGGTCCAGGACGAGGTCGGCGACGGTCCGCAGCAGGCGGGTGCCGACGCCGCGGCCCCGGTCGGCGACCTTGCCGATCAGCAGGTGGATCCCGGTGTCGTGCGGGCGGGCCGGGTAGTGGCGTGCGATGGGGTCGAGGTCGGCGCGGTAGACCTCCCAGTAGCTCATCGGCACGCCGTCGAGCACCCCGAGGCAGGGGATGCTGCGGCCGTCACCGCCGGTCTGGGCGCGCAGGTGGGCCTCGGTCACGCTCTCGGGCCCGCCCAGCTTCCAGAAGGCCGCGACGGCCGGGTCGTTCATCCAGCGGGTGATGAGCCGGAGATCGCGCTCGACCCGCACCGGCACGAGCTGGAAGGTGCCCGCGCCGGTGTCGGCGGGCCCCCAGTCGGCGAGGGAGTCGAGGAGGTCGGATCCCGGGCCGATGGCCCCGGCGGGCCCGCGGCCCGCGGTGAGCGCGGCGGGCTCCGGGGGGCCGTGGTCGATAAGTTCGACGAAGTCTTCGGACAGCTTCAGTTCGAGCGTGGTCTCGTTGTCGGTCGGCGGGCCGGCACCGGCGCCCGCGGGGGCGCTGTCATCGACGCTCGGCCCCGCGATTGCGGCGATCGGAGAGCCGGCGCGGAGGGGGTCGGTGCCCGGGCCGGGGGCCGGGCCTTCGCTGGGGTCGGTGGGCGACACGGAGACGCTCTCCTCTCGGAGGATCCCCTCGGTGTCCGGGATCCCGTGGGCCCGCGGGGGCCCGTGTCCTCAAGGGCCCCGTTCGCCCGGGGCCGGGGCTCGCGCCGGTCATCGGGCCGACGTGACCAGGGGGTTGGCGATGGTGACGTAGACGGACTGGGTGTCGACCGGGCCGACGAGCTCGTCGAGCCCCTGCAGCCTGGTCAGCATGTTGGCCTTGCAGCGCAGGGTGGGCGCTTCGAGAAGGCGGGTGGGCAGGGTGGAGCGGCCGGCGGCCGGGCCGGCCGCGGCGTCCTTGAGGAAGCGGCGCAGCGCGGCCAGCAGGATCTGTTCGTCGGCGAGGCGCTGCGCGCCGAACGCCCCGATCAGGCCGAGGACGTTGTTGATGCCGAGGTAGTAGGTGAACCTCTCGTCGGTGACCTCGTCGGACACGAAGGTGCCGCTCTCCGCGCCGATTCCGGGCAGCCGCCGGTCGAGGGCGTCCCGGTGGGAGGCGCGGAAGTAGTAGCCCTGGTTGTCGCGGTAGCGGCCGCCTGCGGGCCAGCCCTCCCGGTCCAGGAGGACGAGCGTGTTCTGCTGGTGGGCCTCCAGGGCGATGCCCGCCTCGCCGTCCAGCCAGAGCACCGGGCGCACGACCGCTTCCAGATAGCGCAGGAACCACTCCGCGGAGACGGCCCCCGCGGGGCGGCCGGTGCGGTGCGCGAGGCGGGCCACGATGTGCGCGAGGCGCGAGCGCATGACCGGCTGCCCGCCGGGCACGCCGGGGTGCCCTTGGCGCTCCTGGCCCTGCTGGTTCTGCTGCCACTCCTGGTTCTGCCACTCCTGGTTCTGCTGGTGCCCTTGGTTGTGCTGGTGCCCCTGGTGCGCCGGGGCGGGCCAGGGTCTCGGCGACACGAGCCCGGCGAGGCAGACGGCGTCGTCACCGGGGCCGAAGGGGTTGTGCCGGATGACGGCGTCGATGCCGGTCAGTGGCGTGCCCTCCGGGGTGTCCACGGCGAGCCAGGCGGGGTCGCGGACGACGTCGAAGCCGAGCCCGCCCGGGCAGGCCGCGCGCCACTGCTCGGCCAGGCCGCTGCGCAGCAGGCGGTGCACTTCGACGCCGCGGTGCAGCTCCTTGCGGAGGTTCTCGCGGCGGGAGTTGGTGATGCGCAGGCCCAGGGAGAGCTTCAACATCGCGGGGGCGCCGGGCCGGTGGACGGTCCGGACGGACGAGGTGGCGTACCAGGGCGCGCCGAGGGGGCCGAGGTCGTGCAGCAGGCCGGCGTCCAGGAGCCGGCTGACGTCCGGGCGGCTGCGTACGTCGTGGGCCTGCCAGGGGTGCAGCGGCAGCGCCGCGGTGTCCTCGGGCAGGCGCAGCTCCGGGCCGGCGAGGCGGGAGGCGAGGGTGACGGCGTCGACGGGCCGGCCCCGCTCGGTCCACGCCGAGTCCATGGCGAGCAGGGAGCGGTGGACGGCCATCCAGTGCAGCGGGAAGGCCCCGCGCAGCTCCGGGGAGTAGACGTGCGCCTCGGTGTCGGAGAGGCCTTCGCGGCTCTTGGGCGTGGGGTGGAGGGGGTGGCCGAGGAGCAGGGACTGCTCGGCGTAGAGGAAGAGCTCGCCCGCCTCCGGGTCGGCGGGGCGGGCCCGCCGGTCGGCGAGGAAGACCGCCGTGCGCCGCGTGGAGTCCGCCACTCTGCCGACGAGCTCCGCCGTCCCGTCCACCCGTCCGCATCCGGCGCGGGCGGCAGGGTGAGCGGTTTCGCGGCCGAGGAGCGCCGCCAGGGTGACGGCGTCGACGGCGGGGGCGTCTTCGGGCGCGTCCGCCAGGACCGGCGGGCCGAAGCGGTGCCAGCCGACGGCGGACCAATAGGTGACGGGGACGCGCAAGGCCGTCCCGCTCGCGGGAAGGAGCAGGCGCAGTTCGGATCCGCCGGGCCGCGGGACGCCGGTCTCGCGGACCCAGCAGCGCAGGAGGTTCTCCACGGCGGCGGCGTCGGCTGCGAGGCCGGGGTCGGGGTGCTCCAGCGGGTCGGGGGCGCACGGGCCCGTACCCGCGCTCCCGTCGCGCGGGCCGCCGCCCTGGCGGGGGACGGCGGATACCACGGTCTGCCGCTCGGGTGCCGGCTCGTGGTCGTGTCCTGCTCTGGAAGCACCGGTCCCGGTGGATGCGTTCATGCGGTGTACGGCGTGCACGTCGCGGCGTCAGGCCGGGGATGCGGCGCCTGCCTCCTTCGGTGTGCTCGGTGCGGGGATGCGGCCGCCTGGCCGGCAGACCGCGGCGACGGCGTCGGCGAGCCGCTCGAGGACCGCCTCGGTCTGCTCGTCGGTGATGGTCAGGGGCGGCAGGAGGCGGACGACGCAGGAGTGACGGCCGCCCAGCTCGACGATCAGGCCCCGGCGCAGGCACTCGCGCTGGACGGCCGCGGCCCGCTCGGGCGAGGCCGGCAGCGGCCCGGCGGCGGAGCCGTCACCGGGGGACCGGAGCTCAGCGCTCTCCCCCGCGCGGGCGGCCGGACGGCGGCCGGCCTCCGGGCGCTCCCGCTCCGGGAGCTCCCCCTCCGGGGCGACGAATTCGATGCCGATCATGAGGCCGGCCCCGCGGACCTCGCCGATGCAGTCGTACTCCCCCGCCAGCCGCCGCAGCCGGTCCAGCATGCGCGCGCCCAGCGAGGCGGCGCGCTCGGCCAGGCCGTTCTCCCTGACGTGGCGCAGCGTGGCCGCGCCCGCGGCCATCGCGAGCTGGTTGCCCCGGAACGTGCCGGCGTGGTCGCCGGGCTGCCAGGTGTCGAGATCGCCGCGGTAGACGATGACGGCGAGCGGGAGGCTCCCGCCGATGGCCTTGGACAGGACCATCACGTCGGGCACGATCCCGCTGTGCTCGACCGCCCAGAAGGCACCGGTGCGGCCCACGCCCGTCTGTACCTCGTCGGCGATGAGGGGGATGGAGCGCTCGGCGGTGAGCGCGCGCATCCGGCGCAGCCAGCCGTCGGGCGCGGGCAGGACGCCGCCTTCGCCCTGCACGGGTTCGACGATCATCGCGGCGGGGCGGCGCACCCCGCTCTTGGGGTCGTCCAGGAGGCTCTCGGTCCAGCGGGCGGCGAGGCGCGCCCCGTTCTCCCCGCCGACGCCGAACGGGCAGCGGTAGTCCTGCGGGTAGGGCAGCCGGGTCACCCGCACGCTCGGGGCCGCGCCCGAGGCGGCGAGCGCCCCTTCCGTCATGCCGTGGTAGGCCCCCGTGAAGGCGAGCAGGCCCTCGCGGCCGGTGGCGGTGCGGACGAGCTTGAAGGCGGCTTCCACGGCGTCGGTGCCGGCCGGGCCGCAGAACTGGACGCGGCCCGACTCCGCCAGCTCCCGGGGCAGCGTGGCGAACAGCTCGTCCGTGAAGGCGTCCTTGACGGGGGTGGCCAGGTCGAGCACGTGCAGGGGCGCGCCGGAGTCAAGGACCGAGCGGATGGCCTCCAGCACGACCGGGTGATTGTGCCCCAGGGCGAGCGAGCCGGCCCCCGAGAGGCAGTCGAGATACCGGCGGCCGTCCGCGCCTTCGATCGTCAGCCCCCGGGCGCGCACCGGCACGATGGGCAGCGACCGGGCATACGTACGGGCTGCCGATTCGCGGGACGACTGCCGCCGGAGGATGCCTTCGTGCGCCGCGGCCGACGGCTCCGTGGGCGGTAGCTGGGTCAAGGCCACGGCTCTGGCTCCTCCTGCTGAACGCTGGTCGGCACTCCCCCGTACGTACTAACGACGCCGCACGCGGCGGATCACGGCCCGCCGTCAAGATCCTTCACGGCGGAACCGAGGACCCGCCCGTTCCCGTCTCCTCACGCACCGGCATAGTGGGGCCCGGCCTCGCCCGCTGGGGCGGTGCATGACAACTCCACAGCGTGGCCGCGACATTGCGGACACGTCCGAACAGAACGATCAGGGGGAACCCACTCCATGCCATCCATCCGCAGGCCCGCGCTGGCCGCGGCCGCTCTGACGGCCGCGCTGGCGCTGACCGCCACCGCGTGCGGCCCGACCGAGGACGAGGCCGCGGGGAGCGACAAGCCCAGCGCCACCGCCTCGCAGAAGGGCGACGAGGGCCTCGAGCTGCCCAAGAACCTTCCCAGTTCCCTGAAGGACCTGGAGAAGTGGAAGAACGGCGCCTGGAAGAACTGGGACAAGGAGCAGTGGCTCCGCGAGGCCCGCGACTTCATCAACCCGATCATCAAGGGCCACTGGAAGCCCGACACGATGAAGGACGCCCGCCCCGGCGACAAGACGCTCGCCACCCAGGGCGCGCCGGGCACGGCGCCGGGCGCCTCCGGTGACCAGGGCGTGACCGACCCCGAGCCGCGTCCGGTCCAGGCCAAGTCCGTCAACGTGCCGTACCACAACAACGCGGCCCCGGTCGGCAAGGTCTTCTTCGACAGCCCGCAGGGCCACATGGTCTGCTCGGCCACGGTCGTCAAGGACCCGGCGCACCCCGGCAAGTCCAACATGGTGTGGACCGCGGGCCACTGCGTGCACGCCGGAACGAAGGGCGGCTGGTACCGCAACATCGCCTTCGTGCCGTCGTACAACGACAAGGGCCTGCCGGGCGCCCAGGTCAACAGCGCACCGGTGCAGGACGTCGCTCCGTACGGCGTGTGGTGGGCGGACTGGGCACAGACGTCCGCGCAGTGGATCAAGCAGGGTGCCGAGACCGGCGGCGCGGGTGCCCCGTACGACTTCGCCGTGCTGCACGTGAAGCCCGAGGGCGGCTCCGGCAAGTCCCTGGAGGAGACCGTCGGCAACGCCCTCACGGTCGACTTCAGCACCCCCCAGGTGAAGTCCATCCAGTCCATGGGCGCTTGGGGCTACCCGGCGGCGGCCCCCTTCGACGGCCAGAAGATGTACGACTGCATCGACAGGCCGGGCCGGCTGACGCTCGACCCGAACGAGCCGACGATGTACCGCATCGGCTGCACGATGACCGGCGGTTCGTCCGGCGGCGGCTGGTTCGCCAAGGGGCCCGACGGCAAGGTCAGGCTGGTCTCGAACACCTCGATCGGCCCGGCCAACAGCACCTGGCTGGCCGGCCCGCGCCTGGGCCCGGAGGCCCAGGGCGTCTACAACGCCATCAGCGGGAAGTTCGCCAACCGGTGACGTCGCGGTCGCCGCGGGCGCAGTAGCCCCGGGACAGCACAGCTCACAGACATGCGGAAGGCCCGCTCCCCCGGTTCGGGGGAGCGGGCCTTCCGCATGTGACGCTGATGCCGTGGCGCGTGCGCCGCGGGAACGTCAGCCGCGGGCCGCGGGCTCGTACCGCTGGAGCTCGGCGGCGAGCTCCTCGTGCACCCGTGCCTTGAGCAGCGTGCCCTCCGGGGTGTGCTCCTCGGAGATGACCTCGCCGTCGGCGTGCGCCCGCGCGATCAGCGAACCGTGCGTGTACGGCACGAGCGCCTCGATCTCCACAGCCGGGCGCGGCAGCTCGGCGTCGATCAGGGCGAGGAGCTCCTCGATGCCCTCGCCGCTGCGCGCCGACACCGCGATCGAGTGCTTCTCGATCCGCAGCAGCCGCTGCAGGACCAGCGGGTCGGCCGCATCCGCCTTGTTGATCACGACGATCTCGGGCACGTTGACCGCGCCGACGTCGCGGATGACCTCGCGCACGGCGGCCAGCTGCTCCTCCGGCACCGGGTGCGAGCCGTCGACCACGTGCAGGATCAGGTCGGAGTCGCCGACCTCCTCCATGGTGGAGCGGAACGCCTCGACGAGGTGGTGCGGCAGGTGCCGGACGAAGCCGACGGTGTCGGCGAGGGTGTAGACCCGCCCGCTGGGCGTCTCCGCCCGGCGCACGGTCGGGTCCAGGGTGGCGAACAGGGCGTTCTCCACCAGGACGCCGGCTCCGGTGAGCCGGTTGAGCAGGGAGGACTTTCCGGCGTTGGTGTAGCCGGCGATGGCGACCGAGGGGACCTTGTTCCGCCGGCGCTCCTGGCGCTTGACGTCGCGGCCGGTCTTCATCTCCGCGATCTCCCGGCGCATCTTCGCCATCTTCTCGCGGATCCGGCGCCGGTCCGTCTCGATCTTGGTCTCACCGGGGCCACGGGTGGCCATGCCGCCGCCGGACGAGCCGGAGCCGCCACCACCCATCTGCCGGGACAGCGACTGGCCCCAGCCGCGCAGGCGCGGCAGCATGTACTGCATCTGTGCGAGGGAGACCTGCGCCTTGCCCTCGCGGGACTTGGCGTGCTGGGCGAAGATGTCGAGGATCAGGGCGGTGCGGTCGACCACCTTGACCTTGACGACGTCCTCCAGCTGGATGAGCTGGCCGGGGCTGAGCTCACCGTCGCAGACGACGGTGTCGGCGCCGGACTCCAGGACGATGTCCCGCAGCTCCTGGGCCTTGCCGGAGCCGATGTACGTGGCCGGGTCCGGCTTGTCGCGGCGCTGGATCACGCCGTCGAGCACCAGGGCACCCGCGGTCTCGGCGAGCGCGGCGAGCTCCGCGAGGGAGTTCTCCGCGTCCCTGACCGTGCCGGACGTCCAGACGCCCACCAGCACCACGCGCTCCAGGCGCAGCTGCCGGTACTCGACCTCGGTGACGTCCTCCAGCTCGGTGGAGAGACCGGCCACGCGCCGCAGGGCCGCCCGCTCGGAGCGGTCGTACTGCTCGCCGTCGCGCTCCCCGTCGATCTCGTGGCTCCAGGCGACGTCCTCTTCCATCAGGGCGTCGGCCCGAAGGCTCTCCGGAAGGCTCTGCCGGTCCTGGGGAAGGGAAGAAGAGGAGGTCATTTGATCCTTTGCATCGTTGGGAGGTGGCGGCCGCGATTGCAGTGGCCGCACCGTCGACAACGCGCGGGCGGCCCCGGAGATTCCCGGGGCCGGCGGCCTCGCCGACCCGTCGATGGTCCCACGTGCCCGGCGGAGCGTCACGCGGGTTTCCGGGGCGCCTTGCGGGGCGCCTTCCGGGCCGCTTTCCAGTCGTCGTGGCCCGGCATGGGCGGGGTCTTCGGGCTGTAGAGCCAGTCCTGCAGGAACCCCTTCAGGTCCTGGCCGGAGACCTGGGAGGCGACGGCCGTGAAGTCCTCCGTGGTGGCGCTGGCGTCGCGGTAGGCACTGATCCACTCGCGCTCCAGCCGGTCGAACGCCGCCGCGCCGATCTTCTGGCGCAGCGCGTAGAGCACCAGCGCGCCGCCGTCGTAGACGACGGGCCTGAAGATGCTGGCCCGCTTGCCGGGGTCGGGCGGCTTGGGCAGGGCGGGCGGACCGCCGTCGGCGCGCCAGGCGTCGGAGTGCTCGTACGCGGCACGCATCCGGACATCGAGGGTCCGGCCGCCCTTGTGCTCGGCGTACAGCGACTCGTACCAGGTGGCGTGCCCCTCGTTGAGCCAGAGATCGGACCAGCTGTGGGGGCTGACGCTGTCGCCGAACCACTGGTGTGCGAGCTCGTGGACCATGATGGACTCGAGGTACCAGGAGGGGATGTCGTCCCGGGTGAACAGGCTGCGCTCGAAGAGCGAGAGGGTCTGCGTCTCCAGCTCGAAGCCGGTCGACGCGTCGGCGATCAGCATGCCGTAGTTCTCGAACGGGTACGGCCCGACCTTGCCCTCCAGCCACGCGATCTGCTCGGGCGTCTTCGACGTCCACTTCTCCACGCGCTGCCGGTCGGCGGCGGGGACCACGTCCCGCACGGGCAGGCCGTGCGGCCCCTTGCGGTGCACCACGGCGGAGCGGCCGACGGAGACCTGGGCCAGCTCCGTGGCCATGGGGTGTTCGCTGCGGTACGCCCACGTGGCGTTCGCCCCGCGGACCGTACGGCCGGCCGGCAGCCCGTTGGCGACGACGGTCAGGGCCTTGGGCGCGGTGACGCGGAAGGTGAAGCGGGCCTTGTCGGAGGGGTGGTCGTTGCAGGGGAAGACGCGGTGCGCGGCATCGGCCTGATTGGCCATGACCAGCCCGTCCTTCGTACGGATCCAGCCGCCGTCCTTGCTGTTGCGCGGGTCGCTGGTGTGCCGGACGACGACGGTGAACAGGCCCTCCGCCGGCAGGGCGGCGGACGGCGTGACGACCAGGTCCTCCTTGGCGGGGGCGAACTTGGCGGGCACGCCGTTGACCGTCACGGAGCGGACCGTGCCGTTGCTGAAGTCGAGGTTGAGCCGGTCCAGGCGTGTGGTGGTCCGTGCGGCGATGGTGGTGACGGCGTCGAGCGGCCGGTCGTTGCCGTGGTAGTCGAAGACGATGTCGTAAGCGGCAACGTCGTAGCCGGGGTTGCCGAGATCCGGGAAGAGGCGGTCACCGACGCCCTGGGGGCTCGGGGCGGGCGGGGCCGCGGCGCCGACGAGGAGGGCCGAGACGGCGGCGGCGAGGACGGCGCGGCGGCGGCGCACGGACCTCCGGCGGACCGAGGCGGGTTTCCCGGGTGAGTGCGGCATGCGTCCATCGCTACCAGCGAGAAGCCCTCGCGCGGTGGCGGCACGGCGCCGCCCCACCCGTACGAGCGTGCCGGAAAGCTGTACGACGGGTGCTCGTCCGGGGGACCGCGCCCCCCTGCTCGCTGCGAGGCGGGCACACCGCTCAGCGGCTCTCCCCCGCCCTCCCCTGCTAGAGCGGCGCGGTGGCGACCGGCCGTCCGGCCCGCTCGACGTCGTAGACCCCCGGCACCCGCCGCATGGCGCGCATCAGCTCCGGCAACTGGGCGGCGTCCGGCAGTTGCAGGGTGTAGGTGTGGCGCACGCGCTGCTCGTGGGGCGGCTCGACGGCCGCCGAGATGACCGCCGCCCCCTCGGCCGCGATGGCCTCCGTCAGATCGGCCAGGAGGTGCGGCCTGCTGAACGACTCGGCGCGCAGGGTGACCCGGTAATCGCGGGCGCCGCCGCCCTCCGGACTGCTCCACCGCACCCCTACGGGCTCCCGCCCGGAGGCGACCATGCGGTGCACCGCGGGGCACTGCGCCCGGTGCACCGTCACCGCGCCCCCGCGCACGGCGAAACCGGTCACCTCGTCGGGCGGGACGGGGGTACAGCAGCCCGCCAGCCGTACGCTCGCGGCCGCCAGGTCCGCCCCGTCGGCCGTGACGGCGACGGGCCACCGCGCGGCAGGAGCGGTGGCCCGGGGCGGCGGGCAGGGGCGGCCCGGGGAGAGCGGGACGGGCGGGGCGGGCTCCCCCGCGGGATGGCTGGCCAGCCACCGCTCGATGGCGATCCGCGCGGCGGGCGTACGGGCGTGCTCCAGCCAGTCCGGGGAGGGCCCGGAGGCGCTGTCGCGGGACATCAGCAGCTGGAGGGTGTCGCCGTCGCGCAGGACCGTGCTGAGCGTGGCGAGGCGGCCGTTGACGCGGGCGCCGATGCAGCTGTGGCCGCCGTCTCCGTGCTGCGCGTAGGCCGCGTCGACGCAGCTCGCCCCGGCGGGCAGGCCGATCGTGCCGCCGTCGGCGCGGAAGACGGTGATCTCGCGGTCCAGGGCGAGCTCGTCGCGGAGGGAGGTCCAGAAGGTGTCGGGGTCGGGCGTGGCCCGCTGCCACTCCAGCAGGCGGGAGAGCCACCCCGGCCGGGTGGGGTCGACGCGCTCCCCGTCCGTGGCGTCGGGCGTCTCGGGCGTGGCGTACGGATTCCCCAGGGCGACGACGCCGGCCTCGGCGACCTTGTGCATCTGGTGGGTGCGGATGAGGACCTGGGCGGGCTCCCCTCCGGGGCCCGCGACGGCCGTGTGCAGCGACTGGTAGAGGTTGAACTTCGGGGTGGCGATGAAGTCCTTGAACTCCGAGATGAACGGCGTGAAGCAGGTGTGCAGCTCGCCGAGGACCGCGTAGCAGTCGGCGTCCTCCGCGACGAGGACGAGCAGTCTGCCGAGGTCCGAGCCGGTCACCTCGCCGCGCTTGAGTCGCACCCGGTGCACGGAGACGAAGTGGCGCTGCTTGACGAGGACGTCGGCGGCGATGCCCGCCTCGCGCAGGACGGCCTGCACCCGCTCCGCGGTCGTCCCCAGGGTCGCGAGGCCGGCGGCGTGCCCGGTGACGAGCTCGCGGGTGCGGGCGTACTCGTCGGGGTGGAGGATCGCGAAGACGAGGTCCTCCAGCTCGGTCTTGAGCGCCTGGACGCCCAGCCTCTCGGCGAGCGGAATCAGTACGTCCCGCGTGACCTTGGCGATGCGGACCTGCTTCTCGGGCCGCATCACGCCCAGCGTGCGCATGTTGTGCAGCCGGTCGGCGAGCTTGATGGACATCACCCGGACGTCGTTGCCGGTGGCCACGAGCATCTTGCGGAAGGTCTCCGGCTCGGCCGCGGCGCCGTAGTCGACCTTCTCCAGCTTGGTGACGCCGTCGACCAGGAAGCGGACCTCCTCGCCGAACTGCCCGCGGACCTGTTCCAGGGTCACCTCGGTGTCCTCGACCGTGTCGTGGAGGAGGGAGGCGGTCAAGGTGGTCGTCTCGGCGCCCAGTTCGGCCAGGATCAGGGTCACGGCGAGCGGATGGGTGATGTACGGCTCGCCGCTCTTGCGGGTCTGGCCGCGGTGGGAGGACTCCGCCAGGAGATAGGCCCGCCGCAGGATGTCGAGGTCCGCGCCCGGATGGTGGCCGCGGTGCACCTTGGCGACGTGGTCGATGGCGTCCGGCAGCCTGCCGCGCGCGCCCGAGCCGCCGAGCGCCGCGCGGCCCAGCCGTCTCAGGTCGAGGCGGGCGCGGCCGCGCCTGCGGCCGGGAGCACCTTCGTGCGTGGCGTCTGTGCTCATGGGGGCACCTCCGGCAGCGTCGACCGGCGGTCGGCTGCGCGCCTCCGTACCGGTGCTTGATGCTACCGAGCCCATCACGCGCTGCTCACCCGCTCTCGCCCAGAGTGAAACGGATCACCCATTCGAGCGAGCCACGCCGCCTGGAGCCGGGCGCACGGACCGGAAAAGAGGTAGTGCGCCCGGGGAGCCTGCCGGGGAGCGCCTCAGGCGAGCGCGGCGGCCAGCCAGGAGGGCTCGAAGGTGCCGCCCGCGACGATCACGGCGGGGCCGGTCATCTCGACCGTGCCGTCCGGCGCCTCGCTGATCACCAGGCGCCCGCCGGGGACGTCCACGGTGTACGTGGCGGGCAGGCCGGTCACGGCCGGGTCCAGGCCGTCCCGGCGGGCGGTCGCGACCATCACCGCGCACGCGCCCGTGCCGCAGGAGCGGGTCTCGCCGGAGCCGCGCTCGTGGACGCGCATGGCCACGTGCTGCGGTCCGCGGTCGACGACGAACTCGACGTTGGCGCCGTCGGGGTACGCGCCCGCGGGGGCGACGCCGGGGGCGGTGAACAGGTTCCCCGCGTCGTCGAGGTCGTCGACGAAGGTGACGGCGTGCGGGTTGCCCATGTTCACGTTGCGCGCGGGGCGGCTGCGGCCGTCGACGGTGACGGTCACCTCGCCCTCCGGGAGCACGGCCCGCCCCATGCCGACGGTGACGTCGCCGGCCGCGCCCTCGGGGCCGTCCTTGGCGATGTGGGCGTGCCGCAGGCCCGCACGGGTCGCGACGGTGAGGTCGCCCGCCTCGACGAGACCGGCGTGGTGGAGGTAGCGGGCGAAGACCCGGACGCCGTTGCCGCACATCTCGGCGATGCTGCCGTCGCTGTTGCGGTAGTCCATAAACCACTCGGCCTCGCCGGCCATCGCACGCGCCTCGGGGTGGGCCGCGGACCGTACGACGCGGAGCACTCCGTCGGCGCCGATGCCCGCTCGGCGGTCGCACAGCCGGGCGACGGCGGCGGGGGACAGCTCGATGCGGCCGTCGTGGTCCGGGATGATCACGAAGTCGTTCTCGGTGCCGTGACCCTTGAGGAAGGCGATCTGTGCGGTGCTCACGGTTCGATGGTACGGGGGCCGCGCGCGCTCCCCCCGGCGAGGCCCCGGGCCCGCCCGCGGCCCCGGGCCGGGCTCAGCGCAGCCGCGCCACGCGCCAGACGGCAAGGACGACGACCAGGGCGACGAGGGCGGCGTAGGAGGCGACGTAGCGCCAGTCCGGGCGGCGCCCGGAGCCGGGGGCCGGCATGCCGGGCCAGGTGTAGCCGACCCGGCGGGCGGCCATCACCCCCCAGCCCGCGGCGCAGCAGCTGATGAGCAGGCCGAGCATGGCGACGACCGGCCCGCCGTCGCCGAACTCGAAGGCGAGGGGGAAGGCGAACATGAGCGAGCCGACGGCGGCGAGCACGACGATCGGGGCCAGCTGCCAGATGCGCAGCCTGCGCTGCGGGCGCAGCTCGCGGAAGGACGCGGGCGCGGCGGTGCCGGCCTCGGCGGTTCCCTCGGTGTCCTCGGGGCCGTCCGGAGTCAGCACCTCCGGTTCTTCCCCGGCCACCGCCGGGAGCTGGCCCCTCCGCGGCGGCTGTTGCGGTCTGTCACGAGGGCCGGCCTCCATCGCCACGCGCCCTCCCAACCCGGACTTCACGGCTCGATCGAAGCTCGATGATGGCACGCCCGCGCAGACCGGAATGGCGCGCGTAGCGTCCCGATGCCATCACGTGATCAGGCTGTGACCGCCCGTTCGAGCAACGCCAGCGCGAGTCCGGGGAGTTCCGCCCTGCGGTCGGCAGCCCCGCTGAGCCAATGCACGCGGGTGTCCTTGCGGAACCACGAGTCCTGGCGCCGGGCGAACCGCTTGGTGGCCCGCACGGTCTCGGCGCGCGCCTCGTCCTCGGTGCACTCCCCCGCCAGGAAGGCGAGCACCTGCTGGTAGCCGAGGGCGCGCGAGGCGGTACGGCCCTCGCGCAGCCCCTGCCGCTCCAGGGCGCGCACCTCGTCCACGAGCCCCGCCTCCCACATGCGGTCCACGCGCACGGTGATCCGCTCGTCCAGCTCGGGGCGCTCGACGTCGACGCCGATCTGCAGGGCGTCGTAGACGGGCTCCTCGCCCGGCAGGTTGGCGGTGAAGGGGCGGCCGGTGAGCTCGATGACCTCCAGGGCGCGCACGATGCGGCGGCCGTTCCCGGGCAGGATGGCGCGGGCGGCGGCCGGGTCGGCCGCGGCGAGGCGGGCGTGCAGGGCGCCGGGGCCCTGCTCGGCGAGCTCCTCCTCCAGGCGGGCGCGGACGGCCGGGTCGGTGCCGGGGAAGTCCAGGGCGTCGATGGTGCCCTTGATGTAGAGCCCGGAGCCGCCGACGAGCACGGGGGTGCGGCCCTCGGCGAGGAGCCGGTCGATCTCCGCGCGGGCCAGCCGCTGGTACTCGGCGACGCTCGCGGCCTCGGTCACGTCCCAGATGTCGAGGAGGCGGTGCGGCACGCCCTGCCGCTCCTCCAGGGTCAGCTTGGCCGTGCCGATGTCCATGCCCCGGTACAGCTGCATGGAGTCGGCGTTGACGACCTCGCCGCCCAGGTGCCGGGCGAGGGCGACGCCGAGATCGGACTTGCCGGCCGCCGTGGGGCCCACGACGGCGATGACCCGCGGGGCGGGAACTGCGTTTTTCACCGGGTTTTTCACCGGATCAGTCTCGCAAACCCCACCCGCGCCCCACGAACGAGCGACGTGACGCGGCGCTGCCGGGTTCGTTGCCTGTTGCGAGGTTCCGAGAGCCGGTTCACGGGCCGGTGCCCGGCTGCGGTGCAACGGCACACCCCGGGCGGCGCGGGACTTCGCACACACCAGTAAGGTAATGGAGTAGATATGGGCGTGTTTTCAAGGTTTCGCCGCAAGGCGTCCGAGGCGTCAACCGAAGAGGCGGCAGCGACCACTCTGACGGCGGAATCGGCGGACGCCGCCGAGACGGGGGCCGAGGCGGCCGAGGCGGAGGAGTCCGGCGAGGCCGAGGCCGAGGCTCAGGCTGCCGAGGGGGTCGAGATCCCCAAGCAGCAGTCGGCGGAGAAGGCCGTCGACAGCGAGGCCGGTGAGGGCGCCCGTAAGTAGCTCTTGAACCAGGAAGACGAGGGAAGGCGCCATGGGCCTGTTGGACACGATCAAGGCCAAGCTCGCCCCTGCGAAGGACAAGATCGGCGATCTCGCGCAGCAGCACGGGGACAAGATCGAACAGGGGCTGGAGAAGGCCGCCAAGGTGGTCGACGAGAAGACCAAGGGCAAGTACAGCAGCCAGATCCACACAGGTGCCGACAAGGCCAAGCACGCCATCGACCGGCTCGCCGAGAAGGAAGGCGGCAAGGGCGGCGGCACCACGGCCCCCTGAGCGGCTGCCGGGAGGCCCCG